>CALAVF010000438.1 GCA_937892315.1 uncultured Prevotellaceae bacterium
CAAAGAGGCGCAGCACCATGCCGCCTTCCAATGGCAGATAGCGGAACACGTTCTGTTCGCCACGAATCTTGGGCTGAATGTTGCGGGCATGACGGAACTCTTTCTCGTACCAATCGGCGTAGGACTTCCTGTAGTCGGTGGTGCTTCCTTCCTTGTCGGTAATGACCATGAACTGGGCACAGTAGTTGGGACCGCCTGCCTTGAGTCCAGGACCGAAGGCGGAGAGTTTCATGCCGCCGAAGGGTTGACGGTTCACGATGGCTCCTGTGATGCCTCGGTTGATGTAGAGATTGCCTGCCATGACGTGGTTCTTCCAGTACTTCTGTTCTTGCTCGTCGAGCGACTGAAGTCCTGATGTCAGCCCGTAGTCGAGGCTGTTGACGAGGTCAACCGCTTCTTCCAGCGTGTCGTAAGGAGTGACCGCCAAGAGCGGAGCGAACAGTTCGGTGCGGAAGGTGAAGGAAGTGGGTTTCACATGGATTTTCACCGTCGGCTTGAGGATGTATTTCTTTTCATCGACAAACTCAGGGGCGATGAGCCACTTCTCGCCTGGTTCGAGTTTGAACGCCTGTTCCAGTTTCTCGTTGTGGTTCGTTATCATCGGACCCACGATGTTGCCGGCATTCCACACACCGCCCACCTTGAGCGATGAAGCACAGTCTTTCAGTTTCTCGAAGAACTCGGGGTTGTCGTAAACCGAACGCTCCACCAGCAGGATGGAACAAGCCGAGCACTTCTGTCCAGCATTGCCGAAAGCACTGCGGCAAGCGTTCATGATGGCATGGTCGCGGTCGCCCTTGGCAGAAAGTATCATCACGTTCTTGCCGCCCGTCTCGGCCGAGAGCGGCTTGCGTGGATTGGCATGAGCAATGGTCTGGGCTGTCTCGGTGCCGCCTGTCAGGATGATGTGTTTCACCACAGGAGAGGAGGTCAGCAACGGAGTAGCCTCACGGTCGGTAATGATGACCTGAAGAGCCTCCTTCGGCACACCAGCCTCCCAGAACGCTTTGGCAAACAGCCAGGCAACGGGAGCAGCCACCGTGGCAGGTTTCAAGATGCAGGTGTTGCCCGAAGCCAGAGCAGCGACGACTCCTCCGCAGGGGATGGCACAAGGGAAGTTCCAAGGCGAGAGCACCAGCACAGTGCCCTTCGCCTTCATGTCGATGTCGGAGAGGGCGGCATATTTCTTCATCGTGGTGGTGTAGAAACGGCAGTAGTCGATACCTTCCGACACTTCCACGTCCGCCTCTTCCACGGTCTTGCCCGTGATGGCACACATGGAGCCGTTCAGGTCGCCACGCATCTGTCCGAGAATGTTGGCAGCCTTGTACATGATGCGGTGACGCTCCTCGATGGTGGTCTGCCTCCATCCGGCAGGGTCTTTCTCCGCAATGTCGAGAATCTGAGCCGTCTGCACCTTGTTGGCACGCGACATCTCGCAGACAATCACATCGCCCTCCTGTGAGCGGTCATAGTATTTGGCATGGTCGTCGTTGTAAACCAACTTGTCGCCAATCTGAGTGGGCAGCACATCACCAGGTTTCCAGTCGCCCCATTCTGCTTTCTCGCCCGACATCGTGCCCTTCGACTGCCACTTCGCAAAGATTTTCTCCACCCATTCCTGATTGCAGAAACGGTCGAAGTCGGTGTCTGGCTCGTTGAGCATCTCGTCCTGTGGCTCCTGACCCTCGTAAGGCTTGTTGCGGTCTTGAGTGCGGGTAGGCGTGTGGTCGAGCGTGTCCTTCATGTTGTAGGCGTTGATGAACTGCTGCTCCAGTTCCTTCCACTCTTTCGTGTTGGGTTTCAGCGAGAAAGAATGTGTCAGGAAGTTGTCGGGAGCCGTGTTCTCGTCCATGCGACGCACCAGATAACTGATGGCATTGAGGAAGTGCTCCTTCTTCACCACAGGGGTGTAGAGAATCACGTGGTTGCCCAACTTCTTCTGAGCCCTCCACACGTGGTTAGCCATGCCTTCCAGCATCTCGAAACAGAAGCAGTCCTTTGGTGTCTGATACATCTCGGTGAGCAGGTAGGCGTAGGAGATGGTGAAGAGGTTGTGAGACGCCATGCCGATGTGCAGCACCTTGGCGTTCTCGGGCTTCAAGCCACGCTCGATGATGTGCAGATAGTTGGCATCCACCTCTGTCTTGTTGCTCCTGACCGGATTGGGCCATCCTCTCATGTCGCTGACGATGTTTTCCATGTCGAGGTTGCAGCCCTTCACGATACGCATCTTGATGGGTGAACCACCGGCAGCCACACGCTCCTTGGCAAACTCCAGCAACTCTGTCTGGAATCCCCAGGCGTCGGGCAGATAAGCCTGCACCACGATACCTGCCTCGTAGTTCTTGAACTGTGGCAGAGAGAGCACGTCCTTGAAGAGTTTCATGGTCAGGTGAGCATCCTTGTACTCCTCCATGTCCAGATTGATGAACTTCGGCTTGGTCACACCGTTCGGGTCAGTATAAGGATTGTCAATCGCCGCCTGATAGAGTGCCGACATACGCTTGATGAGTTCGGGGAAGCACTCCTTGTAGTTCAGTGCATGGGTCTGAGCATAAATGCCCGAAATCTTCACGGAGATATAGTTGATGTCTGGCTCTTTCAGTGCCTCCAGATAGGAGTAGTAACGCTTGTCTGCCTCACCGTCGCCCAGCACGACCTCGCCCAGCAGGTTCACGTTCTGACCGATGTTCTGGTCAAATCGGGTAGCCAAGTGTTTGGTCAGGTTGGGACGAGCCTGGTCGATAATCACACGACTGGTGTCTCGGCGGAGTCTCCACTTGATGATAGGCACCGCAGCCCAGTTGAAAAGAGGCAGGTAGGCAAACTTCTGATACATCCAGAAGAGGAAGTGGTCGCCTGCATCAAGAAACTTAGGAATACCATACTGGTCCATCAGGTCTTTCACACGGATAGCCAATTTCTGCGTGTCTCTCACCTGACTGGTCTCGTCCAGCATACGCACGATGAACTTCTTGTCGTTCGGTGTAGTCACCATCGTGCCATACATGTGCTGCTCATTCTTTTCGGTCTTGGTCAGACCCGAATAACTCTCATCGTAGAGTTTCCTCATCCACGAGAAAACTTCTTCAATGGTCGGTAGTTTCTGTTCAGCCATAACATTCAAAAAAGGTTAGTAGGTTAAAGTTTTTTTTAAGTTAGCCAATCTCTGCTTGCAAAGGTACACAACTATTCTTAATAAACAATGGCACTTTGCAAGAATTTTTATCTTTTTACTTACAAAATGCCATTATTTTCACAAAAAAGTTCCTTCTGCCTTACTTTTTCTTCTTTTCCAAGTAGGTCTTCAAGGCGTCGAGGTTCTCGTGCTCGGTGATGCCGTATTCTGTCTGGTCGTATTTCCCTTGCACCAGGGTGACAGTTCCGTCCTTAGCCAGATAGAAGGCATCGAAGCCGAAAAACTTCTTGATGAAGGAGACACGCTTGCGAGGCTCTTGTCCGAGAATGACGGAATAGAACTCCTTTCGGGTGTCGCAACCCACTTGCAGGAGGGAACGGATGTCGTAGTAGTCGCCCAGCGCGGTCTGAGCAGTGTCTATCTTGGTTGTGTTGTTGGTCACACACACCAGCACCGTGTTCTTCTTCCGCTTCTCCTCCTTGTTCTTCTTGGAGAGGAAATTTTTGGAGGTTCCGTCGCTCACCTTCATCTGGTCGAATCCCTCGCCCCACACACCGCTGGCATCCGTCATGCTGACAAAGGCGTAGGGGTCAATCCGTTTCACCATCCGCAGAATCATGGCTTGGTCACGCCGACGAATCACACTCACAATGACAGGACGGTCGGTGTGTGTGTACCATCCTTGCCCGTCCAGCATCGTCACACCGTGGTGGGTGCTGACGATGGCGTCGGCGATGGCATCAGGATTGCGTGAGAAAATCATGAACTGAACCGACTGGTGACGACGACGCATCCAGTAGTCGATGGTGGCAGAACAGATGAAGAGCATCACGAAGCCATAAATGATACGGAACCAGTCGTGGAAGATGAAGTAGCAGGAGGAGATGATGACCACGTCGCAAGCCATGATGACCGAACCCAGCGACATGTTCTTGTACTTGTTCACAATGGCGGCGATGATGTCCGTTCCGCCCGTGCTGCCGTTGTTCTCAAAGCACAGAGCCACTCCCGTACCACACAAGATGGCTCCCAAAACACAAGCCATGAAGGACTCCTCGCCAATCAACTGTGGCAGCATCGTTTTTCCCGCATGAGCAGGGTCGGGCACCTCGATGAGTCGCTGCATCAGCCACAAGACGAAGGTCATGAAGAAAACCGCATAGATGGTCTTGATGCAGAAACGGATGCCCAACTCCTTGACGGCGACAATGAGCAGGATTGCATTGATAATCACGTAGGTCACCTGCACCTCAACACCTGTCACATAGTAGATGATGGACGAAATACCCGCCACACCGCCTGTGGTCAAACTGTAGGGCAGCATGAACACCGTCACGCCTATGGCATAAAGGATTACACCCACAGAGATGAGGGCATAATCCTTCAGTTCATGTAATACGTAAGATTTGGTCATTATTTTTTCAATACGATGTTAATCATCTTACCAGGAACCACAATCACCTTTGCCACCGTGAAGCCTTCCATCCACTTGGCTGACTGCGGGTCGGCAAGGGCTGCTTTCTCGGCATCTTCCTTCGACACGTCGGCAGGGAACTCCAGTGGGAAACGAGCCTTGCCGTTGAAGGCAACCATCATCTTCACAGAGTCTTCCTTCAGGTAATCCTCGTTGAAAGCAGGCCAAGGAGCATCACAAACCGTGGTGGTGTGACCCAGCAGGTGCCAGAGTTCTTCGGCAAGGTGAGGACAGAACGGAGCCAACAGGATGACCAGCGTCTCCTTCACCTCGCGGCTGGTGCTCTTCAGTTTGGTGAGTTCGTTCAGACACACCATGAAGGCAGCAATCGTCGTGTTGTAAGAGAACGCCTCGATGTCGGTGGTTTCTTTCTTGATGAGGGTGTGCAGAGCCTTCAGTTCTTCCTTGGAGGGAGCATTGTCTGTGGAATTGATAGCACCTTCTTCTGTCGTCATAAATTTCCAGAGTTTCTTCAGGAAGCGGTGGCAACCGTCAATGCCGTTGGTGTCCCAAGGCTTGCTCTGCTCCACAGGACCGAGGAACATCTCGTAGAGACGCAGGGTGTCAGCACCAAACTTCTCCACAATCATGTCGGGGTTGACCACGTTGAACATACTCTTCGACATCTTCTCCACAGCCCATCCGCAGATGTACTTGCCCTCGTCGTTGAGGATGAACTCGGCTGTGTTGTATTCAGGACGCCAAGCCTTGAAAGCCTCCACATCGAGCACGTCGGCACTCACGATGTTCACATCTACATGGATAGGAGTCACGTCATTGAAAGAAAGTTCTTGGGTGCTTTGCCCCAAGTCTTTCTTTATCTTGTCGAAGGAAACAAACGTGTTCGTGTCCTTGATGCGATACACAAAATTGCTCCTTCCCTGAATCATGCCCTGATTGATGAGTTTCTGGAAAGGCTCTTCCTTGCAAGACACACCGAGGTCGAAGAGGAACTTGTTCCAGAATCGGCTGTAAATCAAGTGACCTGTGGCATGTTCGCTACCACCCACGTAGAGGTCCACATTCTGCCAGTACTCGTCAGCATCCTTGCTCACCAGTGCCTCGTTGTTGTGTGGGTCCATGTAGCGGAGGTAATAAGCAGAACTGCCCGCAAAACCTGGCATGGTGTAGAGTTCGATGGGGAAAACCGTTTGAGGCTTCGGGCAACGCTCCGAAGAACCCTCAAACGAGTCTATCTTCGAGTTCTCCACAATCTTTTTGTTCACCTCATCCCAAGCCCACACGGTGGCATTGCCCAGTGGTGGCTCTCCTGTCTCAGTAGGCAGGAACTTATCCACTTCTGGAAGTTCAATCGGCAGGCACTCTTCTGGAATCATCGTCGGAATGCCATTCTTGTAATAGACAGGGAATGGCTCTCCCCAATAACGCTGACGGGAGAAGATGGCATCACGCAGACGGTAGTTCACCTTCACACGACCCAAGCCTGCTTCCTTCACGTATTTCTTCGTCTTGGCGATGGCTTCCTTCACAGTGCAACCGTTGAGGCTGAAATCGATGTAGGGCTTCACATCCTTGCGAGGTGAGTTCGTCACGATACCTTCCTTGGCATCATAACTCTCCTCACTCACGTCAGCACCCTCAATCAGCGGAATAATCGGCAGGTTGAAGTGCTTGGCAAAAGCGTAGTCGCGGCTATCGTGAGCAGGTACAGCCATAATGGCACCTGTGCCATAGCCAGCCAACACATATTCTGAAATCCAAATCGGATTCTTCTCGCCTGTGAATGGGTTGATGGCATACGAACCGGAGAACACGCCTGTCACCTTGTGGTCAATCATACGCTCTCTCTCCGTGCGACCCTTCACATACTTGATGTATTCCTCCACTGCCGCTTTCTGTTCGGCAGTCGTCACTTTCTCCACCAGTTCGCTCTCAGGAGCCAACACCATGAAGGTGACACCAAACATCGTGTCGGCACGAGTGGTGAAGATGGTGAAGGAATCATCGCTGTCAGCAATCTTGAACTCCACTTCTGCACCTTCACTTCGACCAATCCAGTTCTTCTGAGTCTCTTTGATGGATTCACTCCACTGAATCGTCTCCAGACCGTCCAAGAGTCGCTGAGCGTATGCACTCACACGGAGGCACCACTGCCTCATCTTCTTCTGCTCCACAGGGAAACCGCCACGCACACTCACGCCGTCCACCACTTCGTCATTTGCCAGCACAGTGCCCAGTCCTGCACACCAGTTCACCATCGTCTCGCCCATGAAGGCAATGCGGTAGTTCATCAGCACATCACTCTTCTTCTTCTCGCCCCACGACTTCCATTCATCAGCCGTAAACGTGAGGTTCTCCGTTTGAGCCACATCGAGGTCTTCCAGTCCCTTTGTTCCATTCTTCTCAAAGTATGCAACCAACTCTTCAATAGGTCTCGCCTTCCCAGCCGGATGGCTCCCCTCGCCCTTCACGGGAGAGGGGTTGGGGGAGAGGGTCTTCTTACTGAAGAACGAACCAAACATCTTCTGGAAAGCCCACTGTGTCCACTTGTAATACTCAGGCGAACAAGTCCGCACCTCTCTGTTCCAATCGAAGCAGAAGCCAATCTTGTCCAACTGCTCACGATAGCGGTCAATATTCTGGAAAGTAGTCTTCTCAGGGTGCTGCCCCGTCTGAATCGCATACTGTTCAGCAGGCAGTCCGTATGCATCATACCCCATCGGGTTCAGCACATTATATCCCTGCAAACGCTTGAAACGTGCGTAGATGTCACTGGCGATATATCCAAGCGGATGTCCCACATGCAGACCCGCCCCACTCGGATAGGGGAACATGTTCAACACATAAAACTTCGGCTTGCTCTTGTCCTCAGCAACCTGATAGGTCTTCTCCTCCACCCACCGCTGCTGCCATTTCTTCTCGATCTCTCTAAAATTGTATTCCATTGTTTTGTCAAGTTTTCAAATTTGGGTGCAAAGGTACGACTAAGTGAGCGAAAAACCAAATTTCTTCACTCATTTTCTATTTTTTAGTGGTGTTCAGGCGAACAAGTTCGGAGTCTTTGAGGTTTTCCGAACGTGAGTACCTTCGGCGGAGCCAAAGGTGGTGATAAAGAATGAAACATAAAGAATTGAACATCCTTTTTCATCATTTCTTTCACCATTTTTATATGAAACACTCCACACTATTTCGACAGGTTCCACTTTCCATCTTTGATACAGCATTAGCATGATTGTTATTTTCACAGCATAAAAATAGGGAGAATGTATTTTGTAACAAACATTTTTTGTAGAAAAGTGTATTTTGCAAGATACAGTTCTGCCATGTTATACAATTTTTCACCTTATAAGTAAGTGCTCAATCTGTGATGTCATGATTTTCTGTGGCGGATGTCCTGTTTTTTCTGTGTGTCGTCACCTTTGTTTTCTTTTGCCGCAGACGTGTTAAATATTTGGCTTGATGATAATTTTCAATTTGGCTTGATTATACAAAATATTTTGGCTTGAATACACTGAATTGTAATCAAGCCAAATTGAAAGTTGTATTCAAGCCAAATCATTTCTTATAATCAGGCTAAAATGTTTAGAGATTGTGGAAGGGAGGGAGGGAAGGCTGTGGAAGAAGGATGGTGAAGGATGCGGAAGAGATAAGCATGATAACCACCAAAGCCCTGAAGGGTTTTGATGGAGCAAACTCTGTCTGATTGTGGGTGTAAAATTGGGGTGAGACGATCAAACAAAAATCAACGTCGCACGCCGATAGTTGTAGGAAAGCCAGTAACTTCGTTTCAACGAGTCCGACAAGAAGGAACGGGCTATCAATTCTTTGGCCACCTTCAACTCTTCAATTTTTATTTTTCACTTTATTTCCGTACCGTTGGCTTCGCCCAAGGTACTCACGTTCGGTTATCGTCCACGCTTTCGCAGAAAGAATAACTCAAAGACTCCGAACTCTGTTCGCCTGAACACCACTGAGAGAGAAAAATGAGCCAGAAATTTGTTTTTTCTCTCACTTAATCGTACCTTTGCCCCCAAATTGCTGATACAATGAAAAAGATTCTTGTTTTATTCGTTTTGTGTGCGTGCTTTCTGAGTGCCGCGGCTCAGAAGGAGTTGCAGGGACGCCCCAAACTGGTGGTGGGCATTATGGTGGACCAAATGCGGTGGGACTATCTCGTCCGCTACAATGACCGCTACTGCGAGGGCGGTTTCAAACGCATGATGACGGAAGGTTATAACTGCAACCGTCTGCTCATCAACTACATCCCCACGGTGACGGCAGTGGGGCATACGGCTGTCTATACAGGCACGGTGCCTGCCTTCAACGGCATCATTGCCAACAGCATGTACTTCGACGGGCAGTGGGCTACGCCTGTGAGGGACTGGACGGTGAAGGGTG
>CALAVF010000439.1 GCA_937892315.1 uncultured Prevotellaceae bacterium
GTTGCCACGGGCTCCGGCATTGAGGAACTCTGTTGACATGGTGATGACATCCCATCGGATACGGTCGTTGAAGACGACATCACGCGTCTGGGTGTTGTAGGTGAGGACACCGTCAATGTAGTGATAGATGCCGTTAAGTGCCTGCTGATTCAGCGTATCCACAGGAAGTCCAGCCTCGGCAAGTTCTTGGTCGTGAATGGTCTTCATGTCTGTTGGCGTGTACACCATCGTGCCACGAACAGAATAATTGGCTGCCACGCCCTTGCGGTTGATAAACAGACCTTCTGAGGGGGAAGACATCTTCATAATGGTACCTGGCATCATGGTCGTGTACCAGTCGGTACAGTCGATGAGGTTTGGCATGGCACAAGTCGTCTTATAGTCAATACCACTCTCCGATATAGTGAAATCGTTGATGGCACCATAATATGGAAGCAAGTGGTAGGCAATGAAACGATTAAGCGGATTCTTACGGTTCGTCCAGTCATCGTCATACTGCCCTGCATCTTCTGGATAGACCTCGTCATAGACCTGCTTGGCGTATGCTTTCAAGTCATCCAAATTATAGATGCCAGCATTGGCAAAGACCTTGTTGGTCTCTACAAGAGCCGTAAAACGCTTCATGCGAGTGGCTGGATAGTACATCACGTAGTTGGCACCTGTACGGTGGAAGATAATGCCTTTATTGATAGAATCAACACTTACAGAATAGTTGTTATCTATATACTCGTACAGGCTATCGTTCAGACCCGTCAGCGTCAGTGCAGACGTAAAGAGCGAGATATTGTTATCCTCCAGCAAAATCTCTGGCAGATAAGAACTGGAAGGCTGAATCACACGGTCGAGCGTATGTACCACACCATTCTCGACAGAGTCATCACGCACAATCAGTTTCGATGCCATATTGATGTAGTACATCACATTGCCACCGTTCATCGCATCGCTGTCGCAAGAGAACGTGAGGAAACGTTCGTTCATGTTGGCAGTTGGGATGTTACCATCGCTGAGGTCTGTCGTAAAATAGGTTTCAGCAATGATGTGGTTCCAAGAGAGCGTGTCACACTCTTCTTTCGAAAGGTCGCTCACACTATTATAGCCACGCTGACGCAAATATTGCTCAACAGCATCATTCGTCGGGGCAAGACAAGTGTAGGTGCCGTATGTCGCCATCATGCCATACACGCCCGAACGATGGAGTATCTCGGTGAAGTCGCTGTACAGTTCTGGGCGATTGTCAAGATAGTCACTCACCATCTCGCCTGTGAAGGTGTAATAGTTTTCCGCATCGGGTTCGTCAGAACAACTCACAAAACACTGCGATGCAACCAAAAGGCTAAAAACACCAATCGCTAAATTATATATATTCTTTATTTTCATACCCAATTAGAAATTTTGTTCAGTGTTATCAGTTTCGTAAGCAGGATTCTGCTGCAAGTATGGATTCTGCTTCAACTCATCACGGTTATATGGCCAGTAAAGCACATCCTGGGTGGAGAGTTTGATACGGATGGCACTGGTGTTCTCTTGGAACTTGGGAAGTACCTTGCTAATCATGCGTGTGTTATCACCCTCACGACGCGAGAGACGCACGAGGTCAAACCAACGCTTACCCTCAAACATCAACTCTCTCTGACGCTCATCCAGCACAAGGTCTTCCATGGCTGAACGCGAGGTGGCATAATCGTCAAACACCAGTGTGTCTGTCGTGGCAGTACGTTTATTGTTCGCACGTTTCCATACGGCACTGACACAAGCAAATGCATTTCTGTAGTGTTGTGTCTGTTCGTCTGAAAGGACTGTTCCTTCCTCCACATTGCCAGCCAACTCCACTTCAGCCTCTGCACGCATCAGCATGACATCTGTCAAACGATAGACAATCCAGTTGGCAAAAGCGGAAGAGCGTGCATTACCCGCCACGGTAGGTGCGGCACCCGTTGTGGTGCTGGTGCGGAAAGACACGGACTGATTGACATACTTGGTAATGTAAACCTTGTTGTTGATTTCTGTCATGTTCTCCAGATAGCGGCAATCCGTTCTCTTAAAATAGTCATTCAAACCTGCATAAGCATCGCTATACAAAAATGTCGGAACACCCACCTGTCCCGTCCTGGTTCCACTTGAACCATAGAAACTGGAAACCGTTGAGTTAGAAACTGACTGGTTGTTCAAGAAATTCAGTTCGAAGATGGATTCAAAACTGTTGCCCGTACCAAAAATCTCGGTATAGGTGTTACCTGCATAGTTACTGTTGGCAGAAGACTCAGAGATGAGAGGGAACTTGCCATACAACTCAGTGGTCATCGTTGTTGGATTCTCTTCGTATTCCTCTTCATACTCTCTGATTTTCTGGTCGATGACGAGGTCGCAATAGTTGATGCACTTCTGCCAATCCCCTTTCCAAAGATAGAGGTCTGCAAGCAATGCGTAACAACTCCATCGAGTGATGCGGCAAGTATTTTCCACACTCTTCTCGCCGTAACTGCGAACGGCATCGTCTTTCACTGATTCCACATCTGCAATCAGGCTATCCAACACTTCGTTAAATGGTGTAGCAGGAACTTGAAACTCTTGGCTATCATCGTTGGAAGGATAGGTGATGTAGGGAACATCGCGGAAAGTTCGAATCAGATAGAAATAGCACAGGGCACGAAGCGTCGTTGCCTCAGCAAGTGTGGCACGAAGTTCAGAGTCTGTGAAGTTAGGGTCAATGGCATTTACCCCTGGAGCATAATAGAGTACCGTATTGCAACGGTTGATGCACTGATAGAAACACTGCCAGTTGGTGTAGCCATTCGTTTCGAGAATGTTCTCTTTGAGAATCTGAACCAAAGCATTAGGTGTACCAGAGCCATTCGTCATGTTATCAGAACGAAGTTCACCCCATACGACCATACGCTTCATGCAGTCTTCGCTTTCAAGTTGAGCGTAGCAAGAGTTGAGCACACTATTCACGTCCGCCTCTTCTGTCCAGTAGTTTTCCAGCACAATGTCGTTCTGCGGCTCGATAGAGAGGAAATCGCTACAACTGCTCAATAAGCCCTGGAATGACATCATCATGCACAGAGCACTTGCAAAAGAACTATATTTCTTATTGAATTTCATAATATCATCATTTTAGAATTGAACAGTGAGACCAAATGTAACGGAGCGAGACCTTGGTGTCTTAGCCGTATCGTAAGTCACGCCATAGCCTCCGTAACCCACCTCGGGGTCTGCACCAGAATAGCCTGTGAGACAGAAGAGGTTATTGGCATTGACATAGAAACTAAGTTGAGAAAGTCCCCAGTTCTTAATGAGTTTCGGGTCAAGCGAGTAACTAATCTGCGTATAGTTGAGACGCAAGAACGAGCCATTCTCCACGAAGCGGTCGCTGCCCAGCCAGTTGTAACCTGCACGATAGAGTGCACGAGGAACTTCTGCATTGTCACCCTCCACACGCCAACGCCAGTTGACAGCAGTTGACTGGTTATTGTTGCTATACATATTCTCCGCCAACATTCTGGCTCGATTGACAATCTTGTTGCCCACACGGAAGTTGAACTGGTTGTTCCAACTCCATCGTCCATAGGTCAACTTGAAGCCCCATCCGCCTGTCACCTTTGGCAGCGAACTGCCGAGGTAAACAATATCGAGTTCGTTGATGTTACCGTCGTGGTTGATGTCTTCGTAGATGGCATCACCTCCCTTGAACTCGTAGATGTAAGACTTGTCATTGCTGTCGTAGCAGAAGACCATCGGGGTTGTGTAGCCGCTCTTGTCCACCACCACATTGCCCTCTGCATCGCGAGCCACAGGAGCATTAGGACCGCTCACGCCTGGCACTTCCACGTCGGAATACTTGCTGTATTGGTAAACGCCCTTGTAGCGGAAGCCATAGATGGAGCCGAAGGCATTGTGCAACTGCACACGGGTGAGGTAGGAACCGTTGTCCTTGCTGAAGTCGCTGTTGAGCGATGCCAACACGGTCTCGTCCATCTTGGTGATTTCGTTCTTGTTGTTGGCGAAAGACACATTGAAGTTGGCACGGAACTTACCTGCCTTGATGATGTCTTGACCGTTGATGTTGAATTCCCAACCGTTGTTCACCATGTCACCCACGTTCTGATAGGTCAAGGCGGTGAAACCAGATGAGGTTGGAATCTTTCTGTTCAGCATCAGCAGGTCGCTGGTGTGCTGGGTGTAGATGTTGAAGTCGGCGGTCAAACGATTGTCGAGGAAACCGAGGTCGAAACCGATGTTCCATGTTTCTTTCTCTTCCCACTTCAAACCGCTCAGACGGATGTTGCTCGGATAGACTGAGCCATTGCCGTTGTAGGCGGTGCCATTGGTATATTTGGAGAAGTAGAGGTATTCGCCACCAGGCTGACTGCCCACCTTTCCCCAACCTGGGCGGATGGAGAGCATGTCGAGCCACTTGATGCGTTCCATGAAAGGTTCGTCGCTTACGTTCCAACGGAAGGAGAGTGCGGGGAAGTTACCCCAGCGGCTGTCGTCGCCAAACTTGGTGGAGCCGTCTCGACGCACACTGAAATCGGCGATGTACCTGCCCTTGTAGGCGTAGTGGGCAGAGAATGTGAGATAGACAGAACGCCACTGACCCGAACTGGTGGTCAGGTTGCTGACGATGCCGTCGGCGATGGGCGACTGGATGCCACCCGAAGGCAAGCCCCAAACGGATGAGCCTGTGGACTTGGAAGAGCCATCGGTCAACTGGAATTGTGCCATCGCCATGAAGGAATGGTCTTCGTTGTTGAAATGTGGCTGGAAGGTCAAACGATGGGTAGTCGTGACAGCCGTACTCTTGTGGGCATCGGAGGTCGTCTTATTGTTGCCCGTATCGGACCATCCGTTCGTCACAAGGCTGGACGGATAGAACGTGTCGTTATACTTATTAAAGATGTTGAAGAGAATCTTACCTTCATACTTCAACTGCGTCTGGTCGGCACTGGTGCCGAGGAGGTTGTAGTGCAACTGGAACTCTGGCTGAATCTGATAGGTTGACTCCTCGTTCTTTGCCTGTTTTGCCAATGCCACAGGGTTGACGTAGGTGTACTGGTCACGAAGGAGTTCGGCTGATGCCGTGTTCAACATGTGGTAGTAGTCGGGGAGGTCATGTCCTTGTGCATCCTGCTCATAGATGGACAGGTTAGGCATCTTCACGTATGCGATTCCCAAGAGGTCATCTTTCACGATGCTGTTGTCCTTGTAGTTCTTCTTATTGTCCGTATAGGTCAAGTTGAAGTTGGTGACAATCTTGATACGGTCGCTGACGAAATAATCAAGAGCCACACGCGTGGTGAAACGGTCGAGTTTCTGCTCTATCACCGTACCCGTCTGGTGGTCGTAACCACCGGCGATGCGGAAGTTGGCCTTCTCGCCACCACCCGACAGACTCACATAGTGCTGCTGCTGAACGCCTGTCTGGCGAATCGCTTTACGCCAGTCGGTGTTGTTGTTGTACATTTCGTATTCGTTCCACGACGTATCGTAGTTGAACTCACGAATGTTGGCAGAAGCATCGCTGAGGGTCGGGTTGTAATACGCCTCCTTCATCAGCATCGTGTACTGGTCACCATTCAGCAGGTTGATACCCTTGGGCTGGAAGGTTGCCATCGCACGGTAGGAATACTGCACCTTCGTCTTGCCACGGGCACCACGTTTCGTCTTGATTTCGATGACACCATTGGCACCCTGAGAACCATAGATGGCGGTACCTGCGGCATCTTTCAAGACGGAGATGCTGGCGATATCGTCGGGATTCACATTGAGAAGTTCGGCAAACTGGTCTTCAGTAGCGTTGGCATAGTCGAAATTGCTGTTGTAGTCACTTTCGAAGATGTTGCCATCCACCACGATGAGGGGTTCGCTGCTGCCATTGATGGAACTGACGCCACGCAGACGCATACTTGTTCCGGCACCAAGGTTGCCCGAGTTCGCCACGATGTCGAGACCTGCGATACGCCCCTGCAATGCCTCATCCACACTGGTCAGGGCGAGACCTTCAAACTCTTTGGCATCAATCATCTGGTGTGCCACAGAAAGTTCACGTTCAGGAATGGCGAGACCGCTTGTCTGTACAATCTTGGTGGTCTTCACCACCACTTCTTGCAGTTGCGTGTTGCTCTTCAGCGTAATCTTATAACTGGTGCCCTTGATGGGGATGATTTGGGTTTCATAACCCACGTAGGAAATTTTCAGTTTATGTTTGGGATCCACGATGCGGAAGGAGAAGTTGCCGTTCATGTCGGTCACACCTGCCGCCACAATACGGTTAGTGTTGTCAATCTCCACCACATTGCACGCCATCAGAGGCTCGATGTCGTCCTGCACCACACCGTGAATCATCGTGCCAGCCGTCTGTGCCGACACACCCATTGGCATGAGTGCCAATGCCAATATTGCTATTTGAACCTTTAGTTCGACGAAGTCAATCTTTGCTTTCATACTTTGTTCACGGTTTATTTGTATTGCAATGCCCCATCAATCTGATGAATCACGGCAAAAGATGAAGTGTAAAGGTTATTGGCACGAGTGGGGTCGGCTGCGTCGTACTGATACTCACGAGCCATGATGTTGTAGAGGTTGCCATCGGTCACCACCTTGCGAGTGTTGCCCTTGCCGTCCACAATCGTGATGCCACTGTTGTCAATCTTCGTGTTCAATTTGTAGTAGGAGAGATTGCCGTCGGTCACCTTATAGGCAGAGGTCTCAAACTCACCACTATCGCTGCCCTGCCCCACGTAGTAGGCATTGTCCTGAATGTGATATTTGATGAAGTTCGCGATTTCTGTCTGAAGGCTGTCCTTCACCTCTTCGTCCTGTTCATTCTCCACGGCTTCCCATGTAGGCAGTTTGCCTGCGGCTTGCAGGTCGGCAATAGCCTTGTTTGTCGGCACGTACACAGTATAACGGTAGGTGTTGAAGAGAGAGATGTTCTCGCTGGGGCAACCATGTTCATCCGTTCCGATGACGTGCTTGGTCTCCAGATAGGGAGAACTCTGCAGCAAATCGTGGAAAGCACTGAACTCTTCGTGTTCGCCCAGCACGTCGAAAACGGACTTGCGGGCTGTCATAATCGGTTCTTCATCAATGATATAGGTCTTACCGTTTCCTTCGTATGACTCATCGTAGAGACCTACGACACGCACTTGCTTGCCGTTCTCGATCTGATAACCGCCCTGCACGGTCATGCCGCCAACACCAGCCGTGGCATTGGCAACCTTCACCATGCTGCCGCCCTTTGTCTGGAAGAACGTGTTGCCATTCTCCACGTTACCAATGACGATGTGCGTGTTCAGAATGTCCTCCAAGCGGTTGGTAATCTGATTGTAAGAGGCTTCGCCAATCGAGTCACCCACCACACCCGTCTCGGTGTCGTAGTTCCAAATGCTTGCCCACACCTTCTGGCTTTCGGTCTGTGCGGAAGCCTTGTAGTGGAAGCGGAAGAGTTGTGTGCTGGTCTTGCCGTATGAGCAAGGGTCGATATACTCCAGCAACGCCTCGTTGTTGGGGATGAAAAGACTGTAGTAGGTGTTCTGCGAGTTCAGATAGACATCGAAGCCCAACTGCTCCACACCCCAGTAGAGGATGTTCATCGTCTCGTTGATGAGGGCTGGGAAGGTGACGGAAATGTATGCCACAGGATTGAACACCTTGTTGGTCAGATAGACGGCACCGTTACATGCCATATACACAGAATCGACAAACTCGGTAGCCAGTCCCAGTTCGTCGTTGGCATCGTTGAGCACCGTGTTGAACTTGCTGGGCACAGAATTGACAAACGAGTTGAGCATATTCACATTGAGCATCTTCGAAATCACCTTGTCTGGCACGTTTTCCCATGAGCCATAGTAGTCCTTCAGCACCTTGCCGGCACCATCATTCCAATAACGCTCAAGGGCGGCATCGCTCGGCACGAGCATCACGCCCATATTCTCCTGCAAAGCCACATTCGTGCTGGTGCTGGAGGTGGTGGTGGAGTAGAACTGATTCCACCCCGGATCAAACTTCAGCAGACCATTCACCGGACCCTCCTCGGGTGTGAGGTCAAGTGGCTGACCGTCTTGGCTACGCTCTGAGAAATAACGCTTCTCGAAGAGTGAGTCGATGTTGGCATTGTAAATGCGGTTGTACTCGCGAGTTGCCTCATCGCCGGCATAGTAGGGAGCACAGTAGCGGTTGAGCAGTTTGGCATACCCCTGTGTGTTCGGCTTCTGATTGATGAGGTCCGCCATATTAGGCAGCGGCGTCAGCACCTCTGCCATCTTGTGGACGAAGCCATTGGAGCACTTGATGTTTTGTTCCGCCATCATGATGCCGTTCACATTGGCATCACCTGGCTGTCGTTCTGTCTGATAGTTGAAAAGGAAGTTGCAGTCGGCATTCGTGATGAGTTTGTTGTTCAGGAAACTCTCGATGAAATGAATCATCGGAGGAGCCGTGATGTCGCTCATGCATACGATGTTCTTCCCCGCCTCGCGGTATCTTGCCCAATAGGGATTGTCGGGCATCTGAGAGGGACGAAGCACAGGCACGGAGTCGTACTCGCTCGTTGCCGTCAGACGGCGCATACAGTCGCCCTCGGTAGGTCCTTCCGAACTACTCAGGTAAGCGACCTGGCAGGAGTTGTTAATCATGCTGCCGTAAAGAATCAACTTCTTCTGGGCAGTCGAGAGTCCCTCATAGTTGCGAACTCCCCACGTGTTGTTCTGGTAGAACCGACCGAACGCCCCGTCGTCAGCCACAAAGAGGGTCTTGCTACCAGTCTTCGCAAGAACATCCGTGTAGCCCAAGTCGTCAATCAGCCTCACCATGTTGGTGTAGTTGCCGTCATCCTTCAGACAGTCGTAGATGCTCGAACCCAGCCAACTCGGCTCTTCTTTTGCCAAGTCATAGCCATCGCAAGCCGACAATCCTCCAGCAGCAATCAGCGCCATGCCCACCCATCGGGACAGGCTCAGGTGTCGTTTTTGTTTAGTCTTCATATAGGCCATTAGTTAATGATATTGGATTTCTGCTGCAAAATTACACATTTATTAACAATAACCCAACATTTTTGTGTTACATAGACTTTCAAACGGGTTACAACCCCCGAATACAGGTATAAATGAAACACAAGAGCGAGAAAATGAAACTGCCCCACTTTTGAATTTGCAGATGAGACTTTGCACTCGCACGCATTCGCAAGTAGTCCGTGCGGGCGAGCAAAGGTTCACTGGTTTTTTGTTTCTTGTCTCTTTGGTCTCTTTTGCGGTGGGGGATAGTTCTATA
>CALAVF010000440.1 GCA_937892315.1 uncultured Prevotellaceae bacterium
TGTACCGGAGGTCTCATAGCCAGGGGCATCGTCGGGGCAAAGGATGGAACGTGTCCAATAACCTTCGGGTTGTTGGCTGCGTGCCACACCTGCCGAGAGTTGCTTGAAGCGGTCGAGATAGAAAGGATAGTATTTGCTATCTTTCGGAAGGTCTTGCAGCACTTTTGCCAAGCCTGCCAACACCCATCCAGCACCACGTGCCCAGAAAGATTTGCCGTCGTTGCAAGCGGTCTTCACTTTCGGATAGACGTACTTGCCGTCGCGATAGTAGAGTTGTGCTTCCTTGTCGAAAAGCAGTTCGTCTGTCCACTTGAAGCACTCATATTGCTTGTCGAGCAATTTTTGGTCGTGGGTGACGGTGTAGAGTTTGGAGAAGATGGGAAGACCCATGTAGAGGGCATCTGCCCACCACCAATAGTCGGTCTCGGGGGTGGATGCCTGGTAGCACATCACTTCGAGGGCACGCTCAATGCGTTCGGCACGGTGCTCCTGCTTGTAAAGGTCGATGTACACCTGAAAGCAAATCTGCCAGTCGGCAAAGAGCACATGGTTCATGCCTTCTCCGTAGGTCTTGTACTGCCACTTGCTCTTGTCTTTCTGTGTGGCACCTTTCCAGTGGTTGTATTCTGCCCACTGGATGGCATAGTCGAGGTATTCCTGCTTGCCTGTGAGGTTATAGACTTCCTGATTGCCAGTGAAGTAGGCGGCATTGTCCCAGAAACCACGGCACTTGGCAGAGTTGTGGCTCTGCCAATAGTCGTTCACCTTCTCGATGGTGGCTTTTACGTCTTGTTTTGTCTGTGCCACGGCGGTTTGTGCCATGAGGGCAACGCCGAGCATGAGGGTCTGTAGCATCTTCATATCTTTCGGTTTTAGTTAGTTACGGTCATTTTACGTTTTTGTCTGCGTTGGTTACGGTGAGTCCCAGTTTCTGTGCCTCTTCGATGAGGAGTGCCTTGGCAGGTTCGTATTCGTTGGGTATTTTCCCGTCGAGGATGGCATCTTTGATGAGGGTCTTCAACACGCCCACCTCCTTGCTGGGCTTCAGCCCGAACATCTCCATGATTTCCTCGCCGCTGACGGGTGGCTGGAAGTTGCGGATGCGGTCTTTCTCTTCGAGTTCCACCAGTTTTGTCCGCACCGTGATGAAGTTGTCGAGGAACTTCTTTTTCTTCAGCTCATTCTTCGAGGTGATGTCAGCGGTGCAGAGTATCATCAGGTCGTCGATGTCGTCACCAGCCTCGAAAAGCAGGCGGCGAATGGCACTGTCGGTCACTTCTTCGTCGGCAATGACGATGGGACGCATGTGCAGCAGCACGAGTTTCTGCACAAACTTCATCTTCTCGTTCATCGGCAGTTTCATGCGTCGGAAGATGGTCGGTATCATCTTCTCGCCGATGTCGTTGTGGTTGTGGAATGTCCAGCCAAGCAGAGGGTCGAAACGCTTCGACTTGGGCTTGCCAATGTCGTGCAGAAGTGCCGCCCATCGTAGCCACAGGATGTGATCTTTGGGAGAGTCCCATGTGCCGTTCCCCTCGGGCAGTTCGTTGGGGTCGGCTGTTGCCTTTGCCACGTTGTCAAGCACCTCTAAGGTATGGTAGAAGTTATCTTTATGCGATTTGCCGTTCTTGGTTTCTACGCCTTGCAGTTGTGCCAGTTCGGGAAAGACGAGGGGCAGGAGCCCGCAGCGTTCCAGTTCTACGAAGCCTTTGGATGGAGTGGGGGAGAGGAGAATTTTGTTCAGTTCTTCGGCAATGCGTTCGCCAGAGATGATGCTGATGCGTTCCTTGTTCCGTTCGAGTGCCGCAAAGGTCTCTTCCTCAATATGAAAATTCAGTTGGGTAGCAAAACGGATGCACCGCATCATACGGAGCGGGTCGTCGCTGAAGGTGATGTCGGGGTCGAGTGGGGTAGAGATGATTTTATCCTCGAGGTCGTCGAGCCCGTCGAATGGGTCAACCAACTCGCCAAAGCGGTCTTTGTTCAGACATAGTGCCATCGCATTGATGGTAAAGTCGCGGCGGTTCTGGTCTTCCTCCAAGGTGCCATCTTCGGTCACAGGCTTGCGAGAGTTGCGGTCGTAACTCTCCTTACGTGCTCCCACAAACTCAATCTCCAACTGCTTATGTTTCAACTGTGCCGTACCGAAGTTTTTGTAGATGGCGATATGTACCTTCTTCCCTATTTTTGTCCTCAACGCCTCTGCAATGGCGATGCCAGGACGCTCAATCTTCTTGGCTGGGTCAACCACCACGATGTCGATGTCGCTGGATGGCCGTTCGAGGTAGAGGTCACGCACCCATCCGCCTATCACGTAACACTCCAACCCCAACCCGTCTGCCGTGTCAGAAATGAGACGGAAGAAGGGGTGGTCGAGTTCTCTGAGTATATCTTCGTGTGTGAGTAGTTTCATGGGTTATCTGATTGCAACAGATCATTTGTTGGTTGCAAATATAGAGAAAAAATCCGAAACGAGATGGCTGTAGGAACAAAAAAGTGGGATTCGTTAAGGTGAAAAGTAAAAAAAGAGGGCTGCATCTGTGTGCAACCCTCCATTTTTGTACTATTGTTGTAGGTCTTCTATTTGTTCAAGAATGTCTTGATAGTTGCGTTGGGTACGGAAATGGAGTTTCAGTCCGATAGCCACTCCTGCAAGTCCGCAGATGGCACCGATGGTGATTTTTTATGTTTTCTTAGTTTTTAATGTGATACATTGTGATTGCAAAGGTAAGAAAAAGGAGAGAGAAAACGATGAAAGATGTGAGTTTTGTGAATTTTGTGAAGAAAGAGCCTTCTTTTTGAGTGAAACTCATTATCTTTGTCAAAAACTTAGCGTATGGGAAAGAATCTATACATCCTCATTCTGCTTTCCGCCCTGTGTGCATGTGAGCATCGTCCTTCCGCCTTGGAACAGCGAAAGGCGGAAATCCGTCGGAACGACTCGTTGGGGTTGGCTCAGGCTCGTTTGGATTTAGCGAATGCAGACAGTGTGGCGATTTTCAAGGAGTTGGAGTTGGAAGATTTGAAAAAGCAGTTTGTCTTCGAAAAGCAAGAGAAGTATCAGACCAAAGGCTATTTTGTCTTGCCCTCATACGCTGGCAGCAAGGCGAAGTTCTCGTTCTTCCCCGAGGTGGAAGAGGGCGGGAAGTTGCTATTGGTGACAATTGACAAGATGCGTCAATACTCATTTACAGAAATCCTTCTTGACGAAGATGACTACACGCCTCAACTCCCACAACGGCTTTCAGAAGCCATGAAGCGTGACATCGCCCAATGCTATCTCCTTGCCAAAACGATGCAGGACCTTCAGGCGGCTCAAAAGCAGCAAGAGAAACAGGCTCTGAAAGTGAAATTCTTTGAGAGAAAGTTGGAGAATGATGAAGCGTCTCTCTAAATCGTACCCCTCGGCTGCGATGTGGTGTACCCCTCGGGTACGGCGAACCGTACCCGAGGGGTACGCTATGACAGGACGATGTTGTGGTGGTGAAAAATAAAAGAGGGACGCATCTCAAAATGCGTCCCTCTTTTGTATAGATTCGATAGGGTTTCTTTACTCTGCACGGAGAGTGAAACGCTTAAAGTCTGTAACAGTAAGATCCTTGTCAATACCCTTGAGGTACTGAGCAACAGAAATCTTGTTGTCGTCGATGTAAGCCTGGTCGAGAAGGCAGTTCTCCTTATAGAACTTAGCAACCATACCTTTGGCGATGTTCTCAATCATCTGTGGCTTGAGGTTAGCCTCTGCTTCCTTAGCAACAGTCTCCTTGATTTCACGAGCCTTGGCTGCCTCTTCTGGAGTAATCCAACCCTTAGCAGTGTTAGACTCGATGTGGTCTTCAGAGTCAACGTGAGCAGGATTGATGCCAGCCTTCTTGAGAGCGTTCTCAACAGCCTTGCCAATCTGGTTCTGCTTAGCCTTGTCGATAGAGTTACGCATTTCTGTATCCTTCACATCCTGTGGAACAGCCTCTTCGTTGAGTGCTACAGGAGACATGGCTGCAACCTGCATTGCAACACCCTTAGCAGCCTCTTCGAAGCCCTTCTTGTTGAGCACAACGAGAGCACAGAGGAAGTTCTGGTTCATGTGGTTGTAAGCAACGATGTCCTCGCCTTCCACATAGTTGAAACCGTCGAGTTCCATCTTCTCGCCAGTCACGCCTGAACGGTTGGTGATAGCGTCCTTGATGTTCTCACCGTCGATAGTGAGAGCGTTCACTTCGTCCATGCTCTTGCACTTGTTGGCTACGACAGCATCGATAATCTTAGTAGCGAGTGCTACGAAGTCTGCATTCTTAGCCACGAAGTCGGTCTCGCACTTCAGTGCAATCATTGCACCGTAGTTGCCGTCAACCTTTGCAAGTACGCAACCCTCGGCAGCGTCACGGTCAGAACGTTTTGCAGCCACGAGTTGACCCTTCTTGCGAAGGATTTCCATAGCAGCCTCCATGTCGCCGTCAGCCTCAGTGAGAGCCTTCTTGCAGTCCATGAGACCAGCCTGAGTCTTCTTGCGAAGTTCATTGATTTCCTTTATAGTAATTGCCATAACTATGATTAAAAAATTTAAGAGTTGAAGAATTGAAAAATTGAAGTTTTCTCCGTCCCGAAGGCTTGGCTTCAATCTTTCAATTCTTTAATTTTTCAATTTTAAGATTTACTCTGCGGCAGGAGCCTCTTCTGCAGGAGCCTCTTCTTCAGGCTCTTCTACAGCAGGCACCTTACCTTCTTTCTTCTCGGCATTAGCCTCTTGGTCTGCCTTCTCTACCTTACGCTCTTCGAGCCCCTCATTGATAGCGTCGCATACAACAGAGAGAATCAGTTCGATAGACTTTGTTGCGTCGTCGTTTGCTGGGATAACGAAGTCGATGTTGTCAGGATTAGAGTTGGTATCAACGATGGCGAATACAGGGATGCCCAGACGATTAGCCTCGCTCACGGCAATGTGCTCCTTCATCACGTCAACAACGAAGAGTGCAGATGGAAGACGAGTCAGGTCTGCGATAGAACCGAGGTTCTTCTCCAACTTAGCACGCTTACGACGAATCTGGAGGTTCTCACGCTTAGAGAGTTTGTCGTATGTACCGTCGCTCAAAAGTTTGTCGATATTAGCCATCTTCTTCACAGCCTTGCGGATAGTGGGGAAGTTAGTCAACATACCACCGGGCCAACGCTCAGTCACGTATGGCATACCTACTGAAATAGCCTTTTCTGCAATGATTTCCTGAGCCTGCTTCTTAGTACCTACGAAAAGGACACGCTTGCCGCTCTTTGCAATCTGCTTGAGGGCATCTGCTGCCTGATCGAGTTTTGCAACTGTCTTGTGAAGGTCGATGATGTGAATGCCATTACGCTCCATGAAGATGTAAGGAGCCATAGCGGGGTTCCACTTACGCTTGAGGTGACCAAAGTGAGCACCTGCTGCGAGAAGAGAATCAAAATCTGTTCTTGCCATAATTGTTTTTGTTTACTTTCTTTTTGAGTTAATGTTTGTTTAACCAACCCGCGAGTCGCCCTGGCGAGAGAGAGCCCGTGAGTTTAGATACTAAACGGTTATGTATTTTCTTCTCGCTATGCCGCTATCACGAAATAACGGCATAACTGAAGATATTTTTTAACGCTTAGAGAACTGGAAGCGACGGCGTGCCTTTGGCTGACCAGGCTTCTTACGTTCAACAGCACGTGCATCACGTGTGATGAAGCCTTCTGCACGGAGAGCCTTCTTGTCGTCTTCGTTGATTTTCACAAGGGCACGGGCGATAGCGAGGCGAAGTGCCTGGCTCTGGCCTGTGTAACCACCACCAGTGAGGTTTGCCTTGATGTCGTACTTCTCAGCAACACCGAGAAGGTTGAGTGGCTGCTTTACAACGAACTGGATGAGTTCTGATGGGAAATAATCAGCAAGTTCACGCTTGTTGATGATGATTTTGCCAGTACCTTCTGTAAGGTACACGCGTGCAACGGCGCTCTTACGACGACCGAGTGCATTGATATAATTTACTGCCATATACCTTATTCTTTATTTGAGGGTGTTAATATCAAGAGTTACTGGCTTCTGAGCCTGCTTGTCGTGCTCTGCACCTTCGAAGATGTAGAGGTTCTTGAGGAGGTGTCTGCCAAGGATGCCCTTTGGAAGCATACCCTTTACGGCATGACGGAGAACCTTCTCGTATCCGTTTGGACGCTTAATCATGTCTGCATAAGTAGCCTTGTGCTGACCGCCTGGATAACCTGAGAATGTGATGTAGATTTTCTCTGTTTCCTTCTTGCCTGTAACCTTGATTTGGTTGGCGTTGATAAGGATTACATTGTCGCCACAGTCCATGTTGGGTGTGAAGACAGGCTTGTACTTGCCACGAAGTACCTTTGCTACTTTAGATGCGAGGCGACCGAGAGTCTGACCTGCGGCATCCACAACCACCCACTGCTTGTTGGCTGCCTCTGGGGTGATGTAGCTTGTCTTAAAACTGTTTGATTGCATTTAACCTTTTGGTTTTAATAATTAATAATGTGTGTTCGCTGCCAGTTCGACGTTTCCGCACGACTGACGTACTGTGCCCATCGGCATTGCCTTTGGGTTTTCTGCGTTTCACGGACCACATTCCCGTCGTGACAGGAGATGCTATCCACACAGAGCCACGGGACTGCTTTCACAGTCCTTCGTTGATAAACGGCTTGCAAAGGTACGACTTTTTGCCTAAACAGCAATGATTTTTCCATTTTTTTTGATTCTTTACTAAGAATTCTTTACCTTTGCAACAAATTTCATTCCCCTATGTTACAAAAATTGATCTCTTTACTGACATTTTTTTGTCTTTTAACGGCAGTAAATGCACAGACTTACCAGCGACTAACGAACTTGCCTCATGTGTACATCGAGACGTTCAACCGCCAGAGTATCAACAACAAGATTGTTTACGTCTATGCCACAATGTACTATGTGGATGAGAACGATGTGGTGACGACTTACGACTCCATGCAGATTCGGGGTCGAGGCAATTCTACGTGGAATCTTGCCAAGAAACCTTATAAGATAAAGTTCAATCAGAAAGAGAAATTTCTTGGGAAAGGGTATGCCAAGGCAAAGAAGTGGACATTGATGGCAAATGCAGGCGACAAGACTCTGATGCGTAACGCCGTCACGTCGCTAATGGGGGATTTTTTAGGCTTGAAGAACAATCCTGCTCATAAATTTGTGGATGTCACCCTCAATGGCACTTACATTGGCAATTATCAGATAAGTGACCAGGTGGATGTACGGCCCCATCGTGTCAACATCGCCGAACAGGACTATCCGCTGACCGCCGAGAGCGACATCACGGGTGGTTATCTGCTGGAGATAGATGGCTTTTATGATAAGGGTACGCGATTCAGAACAGCGACTTATGGACTGCCTATCCGTGTCCATTATCCAGACGATGAAGAAATCGCTTATGAGCAGACCGCCTACATTCAGAACTATCTGCGTGATTTCGAGCAGGTGCTTTCTTCTGGCAATTTTCTGGATGCAGAAACGGGTTATCGGGCATGGGTGGATTCCACATCACTCGTCAACTGGTTTATTGCCACCGAAGTGAGCGGTAATGTAGATGGATATTGGTCCACCTATGTTTATAAAGACCAGCAAGACCCCTTGCTTTATTTTGGTCCTCTTTGGGATTATGACATCGCCTATAACAACGACAACAGAACAGATAGAGGGGGAACCAGCAACACGGAGTACCAGTTGATGACCGATCATGGTTACGGTGATGCCAAGAAGTGGATGAACCGCATGTGGCAAGACCCTTGGTTTGGCAAACTGGTCAATCGCCGCTATGCAGAGGTGGTAGAGGCAGGTTTGGAAAATTACCTCTATCAGCAGATAGATTCTATTGCCGAACTGATTCACGACTCACAGGTGCTCAACTATGAGAAATGGGGCATACAAAAGAGAATCTTGCGTGAACGGGTGCTTTATTCGTCCTACGACCGCTATGTTGCCGACTTGAAATCTTATATTCAAGTACACATCCCATACCTTCAAACGGCGTTTGCAAACAAGAAGATAGCCGAACCGACCCCGCCGTTTGTGGCAGGAAACTACTACTACACGATTCTCAATGCCAACACAGGCAATGCGATTGACACTTACGAGAAGAGCGAAAAGGCTGGTGACCAAATCTGTTCATGGTCAGTCTCTGAAGGTCGGTTCTCTCAGCAGTGGCAAATCGTGCCTGTTGACAACTATTTCATGTTTATTAATCGTCACAGCGGCATGGCATTGAACGACCCGACGGCAGGACGTCCGACGGCAACTACGGAGGTGGGAACTCAATTGAACACGGCTGTACCAGATGCGGAAGATGACCGTCAACTTTGGATCCTCACGCCACAAGGGATAGAGGGCTACTACAACCTGACCAACAAGTACACGCAACATACCGCCAACCTTCAAGGCGGCAGTTCTTCCGATGGTACTTCCATTCTTAGTTATACCACGGATGCACGCAACTCATCCAGCATGAATCGCTTGTGGTATATCATTGCAGGCGATGAAATAGAGGTTGATGAACCAGATGACCCAGACGAACCAGACGAACCGAATGCCCCCGATACTCCTGATGATCCAGACAATCCAGATGACCCGGATGAGCCAGAAGAGCCGGAACCAGATGCCATTGCCTCGCTTGAGCCTACAGAGTATGCTCTTGCCTACAATCCGCAAACTCAGGTGCTGCATTTTGGCTCAGAGACTCCAGAGTTGCTGACATTCCAAGTGAGAATTTGTGCAACCAACGGTTCGCTTATCCGCACGTTCCATGCATCAGAGTCGTGCTCAGTAGCAGACCTGTCCCGTGGTGTTTATATCATCGTCTGGCACGTGAACGGCAAGACACGTTCCACCAAACTCCTCATCCAATAATCATCCTACCGCCCGCAAGTATCCCCTCCGCTTGCGGGCTTCGGTTTCCCCCTGCCGCGAGCGTTTTACCGTTCCGCTTGCGGGCTTCGGTTTTCCCGAAGCCATCTCTTTCTCATTCTTTCGCCCATGCCCCTCTACAACGACTACAGCACCTGGCTCACCGCCCAACTCGGCACCAAGACCCAGAAAATATCCATCAACGCAGGCTTCACCTGTCCCAACCGTGACGGACGGGTAGGCACAGGTGGCTGCACCTATTGCAACAATCAGACGTTCAACCCCGACTATTGTGCCCCCACCAAGTCCATCACCCAGCAACTGGAGGAGGGTAAGCGTTTCTTTGCTCGGAAATACCCGTCAATGAAGTACCTCGCTTACTTTCAGGCATATACCAACACCTATGACTCCCTTGACCATTTGAAAGCCAAGTACGAAGAAGCCCTCTCCGTTCCCGATGTTGTGGGTCTCATCATCGGCACACGCCCCGATTGTATGCCTTCCGCCCTTCTCGACTACCTCACCGACCTGAACCGTCGCACCTTCCTTGTCGTAGAGTATGGCATCGAATCGGTGTATGACGCAACCTTGTTGCGTATTAACCGTGGTCACACCCATGCCCAAACCGTCGATGCCATCACACGCACCGCTGCCCGTGGCATCCAAGTAGGTGCACACCTCATCCTTGGGCTTCCAGGTGAGAGCCGTACAGCCATGCTTGATGAAGCGACTGTTCTATCCTCGCTTCCTCTCACCACGCTCAAACTTCACCAACTGCAACTCATCAAGGGCACCTGCATGGCAGAGGAATATCTTGCCAATCCTGTAGATTTCCATCTCTTTACAGCCGACGAATACATCGACCTCGTCATCGATTTTGTAGAACGCCTCCGTCCCGACCTCGTGTTGGAGCGTTTTGTCTCTCAGTCACCCTCCAGCCTCCTTGCCGTACCCGGATGGGGACTGAAAAACCACGAGTTTGTCGATAAGGTACGTCACCGCATGACAGAAAGAGGCAGCCATCAAGGCCGCCTCTACATTCCCTCTTCACGCTAAAGGTTCAGTTTCGTGCTGAAGGTTTTCTATGCAAGCATATCATGCTTGCCCTCTGTCTTCCTTCCCCTATCCACCCTTCCGTTCCAAACTCCTCACAAACTCCACCTCAAACCCTAACTTCTTCATCACCTCCCTAATCGCTTCCTCCGCATATCGCTCCGCCTTTTTCCTATTTTCTGCTGTGTCGAATCGTTCACGAATTTGCCGTTCCACTTGTTTCTTCATGCCGTTAGTGTTCGGCATCTTCCGCACCCAATAGTTGCTGTCATCCGACATGAACGCCGCCCCTTGCGTTGAGGCTACATACTTCACCGCCGGTAACTTCACCTGCACCACCTGTGTAGAGTCGGTTGCCACATATTCCACATCGTCGAGGTCAATCACATAACTGCATTTCTGTGTCATAGTCTGCACACACGAATGCTCCTCTTCACCAAAGAACAGACCATATTCCGTCTCTCTCTTGATGGTGTAATCCTCTATTACCGAACTACATACGTAGATTTCACCTCGTGGACGCACTGCCTCGATGCTTGCGATAGTTTCTTCCAACGTGACTTCATGGCTCTCCTCCTTGCAACGATTCATAATCAATAACGTCACCACAATCACTGCCGCAGCCAATATCAACGCGATAAGCACCTTCTTGATGACATCGCGAAACACAAACACGAACGCAATGACTTTCAGCAACCCATTCCACAACCGTTCCTTCATCGCCAGTCCTCCTTCCTGTGTACCACCACATCTACATTCTTCATGCCGAGACTCTTCACGATAGAGGCGAAAAGCGTCTTGGCATTATGCTCTATGTCCTTGTCAATCAGGTCTGTCAGGTCTTCCTTCAGCACCGCCTTGTAGGCTTGCTCCATCAGTTGGTCCACTTCCTCATGGCTAATCTCATCACGCAACCCCGATGCCATCCTCACCACTTCCTTATCATCCACCTTCGCCTCATATCCCGAGTCAATCACCTTCGGACGTGGCAACAGAATCACCACAGCCGTACTGTCATCTGTCAGTTTCACGTCGTCCACACTGAGGTCACGCAGGTCATAGCCGTATTTCACTGTCACATCCACAGGAATGATGCACTTCCTCTCGCCGTACTTCCATGTCCGAGGGTCCGTCAACTCAAAATGCTCATGCCGACTCGAATCATAGATGGCAAGTTTCCTCACCCTCACCTCTGTCGTCACCAAGTCCGCCTTCTGCTTGATGCTGGAGAGGATGACCGACTCCAGTCGTGGCTTCTCCTCCTTCGCCTCACCACGACACCCGTTGCAAGAAGCAGCCAACAAAGCCGCCGTCAACATCCCTATATATATAATAATGTGTAAACGCTTCATGTCACGATTGTATTCTTGTGGGTTGATGAACCTATTTCGGTCCACTGACGAAACTGTGTAGCACGGATGCTGTTCACACGGTAACCTACTGCGATGATGGCATCCAGGGAATAGAACAATGTCTGATAGTGCTTCCCGTCCGAGGCAGTTATTTCCATTTTGGAAACAACTGGATTCTCGTTCAGTTCGTCCGATTCAAAAATGTTCTTCAGATGTTTACTGATAGCAGGTATTTTGACATCAAACAACGCAGCCATTGCTTTTTGTGTAGTCCAGATGTTCTCGTCCTTATAATAGACCTCCACTCCTTGTTCCTTTCCTCCAATTTGGAAGATGAGGAACTCGGCGGTACTGTTTCTTATTTCTTTTCGTTTTGGCATTTATAAAACAGGTCATGATTTCTGATGCAAAGATACGGAATTTCATGAAAAGTTGCAATATCTGCTCCTCTCAAGTTGTGATTTGCTTTCAAATTAGTATCTTTGCAGAGTCATATACACCACTAACGGAATCAATTGAAAGAGGAATAAAGTTGTGATTTGCTTTCAAATTAGTATCTTTGCAGAGTCATATACACCGGTAACTTGTTCAAGGTAATCAGCATAATGTTGTGATTTGCTTTCAAATTAGTATCTTTGCAGAGTCATATACACCCTAATAGGACTCAAACACATAATCACATCGTTGTGATTTGCTTTCAAATTAGTATCTTTGCAGAGTCATATACACCTTGCAACTTGTTCAAGGTAATCGCCATAATGTTGTGATTTGCTTTCAAATTAGTATCTTTGCAGAGTCATATAC
>CALAVF010000441.1 GCA_937892315.1 uncultured Prevotellaceae bacterium
CGGGTGTTGTATGATTACAAATCCTCGACATGAATTGATACGAGACGAGGGAACGGCGAAGGAGGGGAGGGGGAGTAGAGGTGTCAGTTAGGCATTTTTTGATGAGTTTGAGGCTTTTTTGTTACTTTTTCCCTTTTTCTTTTTTTTTATCTCTTGGTTTTTATTAACTTTGCCCCCTAAAAGTTAAAAAGACCATTCATGAGCGAGAGCGACAGCATTGTTATCATTCCTACCTATAACGAAAAGGAAAACATCGAGAAGATTATCCGTGCGGTGTTTGCCTTAGAAAAGGTCTTCCATATCCTTGTGATTGACGACGGGTCGCCCGACGGCACGGCTGCCATCGTGAAGAATCTGATGCAGACGGAGTTTGGGGAGCGGCTGTTCCTGCTCGAACGCAGCGGAAAGTTGGGATTGGGCACTGCCTACATTGCAGGGTTCAAATGGGGCATTGAGCACCAGTATGACTACATCTTCGAGATGGATGCCGACTTCTCGCACAATCCCGCCGACCTGCCTCGTCTTTACGCAGCGTGTGCCGAAGAGGGTTACGACCTTTCGATTGGCAGTCGCTACATCTCTGGCGTGAACGTGGTCAACTGGCCTATCGGGCGGGTTCTGATGTCCTATTTTGCGTCCATGTATGTGAGGTGGATTACAGGATTCAAGGTACACGACACGACGGCTGGATTCAAATGCTACAAACGTCGGGTGCTGGAAACGATTGACTTGGATGCTGTTCGTTTCAAGGGGTATGCTTTCCAGATTGAGATGAAGTTCACCGCCTATAAGTGCGGTTTCAGCATCAAGGAGATACCCGTCATCTTTGTCAACCGAGTGGAAGGTGTGTCAAAAATGAGCGGCGGCATCTTCAGCGAGGCCTTCTGGGGTGTGATACGATTAAGGTTGGACGGATGGTTCAAGAAATATCCTAAAGCAAAGGACAATTGACGATGAAGACGATTATCAGGAATGCTACAATTGTAAACGAGGGGCGTCAATGGGTGGGGTCTGTTGTGATTGAAGACGAGATGATTCAGCAGGTGCTGGAAGGGGATGATTCCTCCCAGACATACGACTCAGAGATTGATGCCACAGGATTGTACCTTTTCCCTGGGGTAATTGATGACCATGTGCATTTCCGTGAGCCGGGCATGACTTACAAGGCGGACATCGCCAGCGAGAGCCGTACTGCTGCCGCAGGCGGAGTGACCTCGTATATGGAAATGCCTAACACGAATCCGCAGACAACAACCTTGGAACTGCTGGAAGAGAAATTCCAACGAGCCGCCGCACAAAGCCGTGTGAATTATTCGTTCTTCTTCGGAGCAACCAACGACAATGTGGACACACTGCAAGCCCTGAATCCACAGCGTGTCCCCGGAGTGAAAGTGTTCATGGGCAGCAGCACTGGCAACATGCTGGTGGACCGCGAGGAGTCGCTTCGGAAACTGTTTGAGACCTCTCCCCTGCTGCTGATGGCACACTGTGAGGACACGGGCATCATCAACGCAAACATTCGGGCTTTCAAGAAGCGCTACAAAGGGCAGAATGACTTCCCTGTGCGTTACCATTCCCGCATCCGCAGTGTGGAGGCATGTTATGCGTCCTCCTCGTTGGCAGTACAATTGGCGAAAGAAACAGGAGCACGTCTGCACATCGCTCATGTATCGACGGCTCGCGAACTGGAACTTTTCGAGAATAAACCGATTGAAGAGAAACAAATCACGGCAGAGGTTGTCATTGCCCATCTGATGTTCAGCACTGAAGACTATGACCGTCTGGGCACACGCATCAAGTGCAACCCTGCCGTAAAGACACCTGAAGAAGATCGGAAGAGCGTCGTGTAGGGAA
>CALAVF010000442.1 GCA_937892315.1 uncultured Prevotellaceae bacterium
AGTTTCGTAACTTTGCCATAGAACCCCCAACCTGCATGAACGGTCTCCTAAACATACAAAAGCACAAAGTGACCTATTGACTGTTTAGGGATAAAAATAACGAGGCGACACCTGATGATGGTATCGCCTCATTTTATGTACGATTCGTTGGGATGATGACGGGGTTACTTCACTTCCCAGATGTCGTTTGTTTCGAGCAGTTCCGCAAAGTTGTGATACTTCTTCGTTGCTTTCACTTCTTCAATTTGAGCCGTTACGCTGTCGTCGTAGGTGGGGGCATCCACATCGCGGATGACACCGAGTGCCACAGGGAATCTGTCGCCGTTACCCATGAGGGCAAGTTTAAGTTGGAGGGTGTTGTCTTCGCAATGGGCGTCGTGGATGAGGATGTCTTTCTCTGTGACGCCGTTCTCGCCAATCTTGACAATCTTCAGCCCAAAACCTTCCTGCATGAGTCCGAACTCGCGGTTCTCGCCAAAGATGAGCGGTTTGCCATGCTCCACATAGATGGCGTTCTTGGCACGTCCTTCCTTCGAATAGACAGCATCGTGAGTGCCGTTGTTGAAGATGACGCAGTTCTGCAGAATCTCGCACACGGCAGCACCCTTATGGTTGTAGGCAGCCTTGAGGATTTCCACCGTACCAGCAGCATCGGTGGCGACGGCACGTGCAAAGAAGTGTCCACGTGCACCGAAGCAGAGTTCCGCAGGACGGAAGGGGTCTTCAACAGTGCCGTAAGGGCTTGACTTCGACACGAATCCACGAGGAGAGGTGGGTGAGTACTGACCTTTTGTCAAACCATAGATACGGTTATTGAGCAGAATCATGTTAAGGTTGATGTTGCGACGATTCGCATGGATAAAGTGGTTACCACCGATGGCAAGACCATCGCCGTCACCACTCACCTGCCACACAGTCAGGTTGGGATTTGCTACCTTGCAACCCGTTGCGATGGCAGCAGCACGTCCGTGGATGGTGTTCATGCCGTAGGTTGCCATATAGTGCGGCAGACGTGATGAACAGCCGATACCAGAAATGACGGCGTTGTTCCAAGGCTCCACACCTATTTCAGCCATTGCCTTATGGAGAGAGGCGAGGAAAAAGTGGTCGCCACAGCCAGGACACCAACGTGGTTGACCTTTCTTATAATCTTGAACTGTAAAACTCATAATACTTGAATTATTTTTTGAACCACAGATTTCGCAGATTACACGGATTTTTTCAATTAAATTTAATTCTTATTTCACAGATTAGGATGTCTGGATGACATCTGTTACATAATGTAACGTTCGTAGTGTAGAGAAGGCTCTCCAAAGTTTATCAAAAGTGAAACTTTCGCCTTGGCAACCTTACCATAATTAAGTGCTTGAGCACGCTGGAAATCTTCCAACTCTTTTACGGCTTTCAATTCGACAACAATATGGTTAAAGCAAACAAAGTCGGGAACAAATTCTGTTTTCAGTTGTTTACCATGATAGTTGGCAAAAATGGGGCACTCTCTTTGATAAGGAATCCCTTGTTCCTGAAACTCTATCTCAAGAGCCTCTTGATAGACTTTTTCTGTAAAGCCACATCCCAATTCTCGGTGTACAGCCATCGCTGCACCAATAATTTTATAGGTTTCTTCTTTATAGATAAAGCCGTCCATTTTCCTCTCTACTATCTGCTACCACCTCTCGACATCAGCGAATCCCCATTTAGTGAAACTAATCTGTGAAATGGTGTTAGCGTAATTTCAAAAATCCGTGTAATCTGCGAAATCTGTGGTTTATACTACTTGTTAATTATCTCATTAAATGCCGCTACGAGTTCGGAAATCACGAATGGTTGACCTTTCACTTGGTTGAACTTATAGGGTGTGAAGTTATCAACCTTCATGCGGAGCCAAGCGGCGAGTTGACCCATGTTCTGTTCCGCCACCACCACTTTCTTGTATTTGCTGAGGACAGCAGCGGTGTTCTTGGGCAGTGGGTTGATGAACTTGAAGTGAGCCAGTGCCACCTTCTTGCCTTGAGCACGAAGTTCGTCCATCGCAGCGTGGAGGTGTCCGAAGGTGCCACCGAAGCCCACGATGAGGAGATCGGCATCGTCCTTGTCACCCAGCACTTCGAGGTCGGGCACTTGGATTTTGTCGATTTTCTCCTGACGCAGATGGGTCATCAGGTCGTGGTTTTCTGGGTCGGTAGAAATGGCACCCGTCTTGTTGTCTTTCTCCAGGCCGCCGAGGATGTGCTGGAAACCTTCACGTCCAGGCACAGCCCAGTAGCGTACACCCGTCTCTGGATTGCGGAGATAAGGTGCCCACTGACCCTTCAACTCTTCTGGAACGTATGGAGGGTTGATGGCAGGGTATTCATCGAGATTGGGCAACTTGAACGCACCCGAACCATTTGCCACGTATGCATCCGTCATCAAGATGACAGGTGTCATGTGTTCCAATGCCATCTTTGAAGCCGTATAGGCAGCATCGAAGCAGTCAGTTGGCGAGGTGGCTGCAATGACCGGCATGGGCGATTCGCCATTACGTCCGAAGAGGGCTTGCAAGAGGTCGGTTTGCTCCGACTTGGTGGGAAGACCCGTTGCAGGACCGCCACGCTGCACATCGAGCACCACAATTGGCAACTCCATGATGACAGCCAGGTTCATCGCTTCGCTCTTTAGACAGATGCCAGGACCCGATGTGGAAGTCACCGCCAAAGCACCTGCAAATGAAGCACCTACAGCCGATGCACAACCTGCGATTTCGTCTTCACACTGCACGGTGGTAACCCCTAAAGACTTATGCTTCGACAACTCATGCAGAACGTCAGTAGCAGGCGTGATAGGATAAGAACCAAGATAAAGTTTCAAGCCCGCCTTTTCAGCCGCAGCGATGAAACCGTATGCCGTTGCCTTGTTACCTGTGATGTCCATATAGCGTCCAGGCACCTTATTCTTCGTCTCGATGCGATAGACGTTTGCCACACTGCTGTGCGTGTTGTGTCCGTAGTCATAACCTGCCTGAATCACCTTGATGTTCGCCTCTGCCACACCCGGTTTCTTGGCAAACTTCTCTTTGAGGAAGTTGAACGCAATGTCAAGGTCGCGGTCGAAGAGCCAGCAGACGAGTCCGAGGGCAAACATGTTGCGGCATTTTAGCATCGCCTTCACGTCCATGCCCGAATCTGCCAGACAATCCTTCACCATCGTGGTGATAGGACAAGCAATCACACGGTCGGGGTCAATGCCCATCTCGCCCAGATAGTCCTCGGTGGCAAAAGCCGCTTTCTTCAGGTCTGCTGCCTGAAACGAGTCGGTAGATCGGAAGAGCACA
>CALAVF010000443.1 GCA_937892315.1 uncultured Prevotellaceae bacterium
TAAATAGAAGTGAAAAGGAAACAGTGAAAAGTGAAAAATTTGCTACCGCAGCAGTTTGCTTACAGTTGACACACAAGTGCGGTAGCAAATTTTTCATTTTTCACTTTTACTTTTCACTTTTATTTTGTCAATTCGAGTGTGTCGAGTGCAATCATCAGTTCCTCATCCGTCGGGATGCAGCAGATGGTCACCTTCGAGTCGTCGGTGGAGAGGATGGCTTCGGTGGCACGGCAAGCCTTGTTCTTGGCATCGTCGAGTTTGATGCCCATGAACTCCAAGCCCTTGGTGGCACCTTCACGCACCTCATACTGGTTCTCGCCAGCACCGCCTGTGAAGAGGATGATGTCCACGCCTCCCATTGCGGCTGCATATTCGCCGATGTACTTCTTGATGCGGTAGCAGTACATATCCTTTGCCAGACGAGCCTTGTCGTTGCCAGCAGCGATGCCTGCGAGAATGTCGCGGAAGTCGGATGAGCCTTCGCTCACACCCAGCAAGCCCGACTTCTTGTTGAGCAGGTTGCTGATGCCGTGAGTGTCGAGACTCAATTTGTCCATGAGGAATGTCACCGCACCCGCGTCGATGTCGCCCGAGCGAGTACCCATGATGAGACCTTCCAGCGGAGTCAAGCCCATCGAGGTATCCACACACTTGCCATCCTTCACGGCAGCGATGGAGGCACCGTTGCCGATGTGGCAGGTGATGATTTTCTTGCCTTCGGGCTTCACACCCAAGAACTCGCACACACGCTGACTTACATAGCGGTGACTGGTTCCGTGGAAACCATAGCGACGCACGCCGTACTTCGAGTAGAGTTCGTAGGGCAGGGCATACATGAAGGCGTAGTCGGGCATGGTCTGATGGAAAGCCGTGTCGAACACTCCCACCTGTGGAATGTTGGGCAGGATGGCACTCACTGCGTTCACGCCCTTGATGTTGGCAGGATTGTGGAGCGGAGCCAAGTCGTTGCAGGCAGCGAATGCCTCCATCACCTCGGGGGTGAGGAGCACCGACTTGTTGAACTTTTCGCCGCCATGCACCATTCGGTGTCCCACAGCGTCCAGTTCGTCGAGGCTCTTCAGCACGGCATAGTCGCCCGTGGTAAGCACATCGAAAATCCACTGCACACCAGCCGTGTGCTCCTTGATGGGCTTCTCCATCTTATGTTTCTCGCCGCTCAACTTGACGGTGATGAAAGAATCGGGCAAGCCAATCTTCTCGATACCTCCCGATGTGATGACCGACTGGTCGGTCATGTCATACAATGCATATTTGATAGATGAACTACCACAGTTCAATACAAGAATCTTTTTCATTTTTTTCTATTTATTTTGCATTTTGAGCCTGGCAAGCGGTAATCGCCACCATCTTATAAATATCATCTACTGAGCAACCGCGACTGAGGTCGTTCACTGGGCGTGCGATACCCTGAAGGATAGGGCCAATGGCATCGGCGTTGCCGAGACGCTGCACGAGTTTGTAAGCGATGTTGCCCACTTCGAGGCATGGAACCACGAGCACGTTTGCCTTGCCGGCGATGTCGCTGCCCGGTGCCTTCTTCTGACCCACCGATGGGACGAGTGCGGCATCGGCTTGCA
>CALAVF010000444.1 GCA_937892315.1 uncultured Prevotellaceae bacterium
TACAACTTTTCCGCAAATTACGAGGCAATATGACGTAAAAGTTTCAAAAAAGATAAGATTTGGACGGTCTGATACGGATAGGACGGAAGAATTTGGAGATTTTGAGGCGATAGTATGCAATATGAGATTCCTTTTTTTGCCACTATGCAACTGGGTTGCAAAAGGAAAGATGTACCTTTGCACACGAAAACTAACTGACACAAACTTATGATGACGAGAACAATCAGCAGATATGCATGGGCAAAGCCATTGACGTTGCTTTGTCTGCTTTTCGTAGTGAATGTAAATGTCCATGCTCAGCAGTGGCTTCCCATTCCTCAAGAGGCAAAACCCTACACCCGTTGGTGGTGGTTGGGAAGTGCTGTCGATTCCGCAGGTCTCAATTACAACCTGACCGAACTTTCCCATGCAGGCATCGGTGGTGTGGAAATCACCCCGATTTATGGTGTGCAGGGCAATGATGCCAACGATATTCCCTATCTTTCTCCCCGTTGGATGCGGATGCTCAAATATGTGGAAGACCGAGGTGCAGAGTTGGACATTGAGACCAACATGGCAACAGGCACAGGATGGCCTTTTGGTGGCCCTCTTGTCCCGAAGGAGGAAGCCGCTTGCAAACTCATCTTTGATGCTGCCGACAATGCCACCGTCGGACGCACAGGACAGAAAGTGAAACGTGCAGCCCCAGGAGGAGAAGGTTTTGTGATAGACCATTTCGACCGTGATGCCGTAGCCCATTATTTTGAACGCTTCGACACCGCCTTCGCCCATCAGCAAGTCCCCTTCCCACACACCATGTTCAATGATTCCTACGAAGTCTATGGCGCCGATTGGACCCCGAAGATGTATGCCGAGTTCCAGCAGCGTCGAGGCTACGACCTTGAGCCTTTCACCTATATTTTAAATAAGAAAGATTCCCTCCGCACAGATGCCGACCGTCGCATCATCAGCGACTACCGCGAAACGCTTGGCGACCTCCTCTTGGAGAATTTCACCGCCCAGTGGACCGATTGGGCACATCGCCACAACAGCATCACACGCAATCAGGCACATGGCAGCCCTGCCAACCTGCTCGACGTCTATGCCGCCGTCGATATTCCAGAGTGTGAAGGCTTCGGACTCAGCGACTTCGGCATCCGTGGGCTTCGCAAGGACGAAGGCTTCACCAAGAAGAACTTCTCCGACATCTCCATGCTCAAGTATGCCTCCTCCGCCGCCCACATCTCAGGCAAGAAATACACCTCCTCAGAGACCTTCACATGGCTCACCGAGCATTTCCGCACCTCTCTTTCCCAGTGCAAGCCCGACCTCGACCTCATGTTCCTGTCGGGAGTCAACCACGTGTTCTTCCACGGCTCCTGCTACTCTCCGCAGGGAGCCGAGTGGCCTGGTTGGCGGTTCTATGCCAGTGTCGATATGACTCCCAACAACAACTGGTGGTCGGCCATGCCCGCCTTTTCCCGGTATATTCAGCGTTGTCAGTCATTCCTCCAGTGGGGCGACCCCGACAACGATGTGCTGGTCTATCTTCCTTACTACGACATGATATACGACCAGCCAGGCACAGTCGCACTTTTCGATATTCACTCGATGGAAAAGCGTGCCCCCAAGTTCATCGAGACCGTCCAGACCATCATCAAGAATGGTTACGATGTCGATTACATCTCCGACCGTTATCTCATGCAGGATGATGTGACTCGCCGCTATGCCACCATCATTGTGCCCGATGTCCGTTTTATGCCCCTCGCCACCCTTCGTCGCCTCTTGCAGATAGCCGAACAGGGAGGGCAGGTCATGTTTGTCAAGTCCTTCCCCACATCCGTCCCTGGCTATGGAAAGACCAAGGAACAGAAAGAGTTCGCCGCCCTGCTCAAGCAGTTGCAGCACAAGGTCACCTTCCATCCCGAGCAGGCGATGCTGACCGTTTGGGGTGAAGGTGGCATCGTCACCTCTCCCACCTACAGCGACGGTCTCCAGTTCAGTAAAGCCAAAATCGAGCCCATGCGTATTCAGCAAGGGTTGAGTTGCATTCGCCGCACCAATCCCGACGGCTACCATTACTTCGTGTCCAACTTGCAGGGCAAAGACATTGATACCTTCGTCGAGTTGGGCGTCAAAGCATCCGAAGTCATCTTCTACAACCCCATGAACGGTGTCATCGACAAAGCCCGACTTGATGGGCAGGGTAGGGCGAAGTTGCAACTCAAGAGTGGTGAAAGCATCATTCTTCGCACCTATCGCATGCCTACCGCTACAGATGTCAAGCCCCACAAATACTACAATGCCCTTGAATACCGAGCCACTCCACTCACCAACTGGACACTCTCCTTCAAGGCGGCAGTTCCCGTCTCTATTGCCAAGACCTACACCATGCCTGAGGCTCCGCAGCCTTGGACAGCCCTTGGCGATTCACTTCTGAACACCACCATGGCGACGGGCACCTACACCACCACCTTCACGGTGCCTACAATACCTTCCAACGCCGCCTATCTTCTCGACCTTGGCGATGTCAGGGAGACAGCCCGTGTGCTTGTCAACGGCAAGGACGCAGGCACCCTTTTCGCCGTCCCCTTCCTGCTCGATGTCACCCCTTACCTCCACGCAGGTTCCAACACGCTCGTGGTCGAAGTCGCCAATCTGCCAGCCAACCGTATTGCACAACTTGACAGGCAGGGCGTGGAGTGGCGTAAGTTCAAAGAAATCAACGTCGTGGACCTCAACTATAAGCGAGACCGCTACGACACTTGGGCAGTTGTTCCTTCGGGACTCAACAGCGACGTGAGACTCATTCCTTGCACGGTCGAATAGAAAAGTCCTCCCATGTACAAAGGCGAACTCATCTCCCTCGTCGTAGCCGTCTCATGGACAGCCACCGCCCTCGCAGCCGAAGAGGCGAGCCGACGCATCACGCCCCTTGGTGTGAACGTCCTCCGTATGCTCCTTTCCCTTCTTCTCCTCGCCCTCGTTCTGTGGGTCGGGTGCGGACAGCCCTTTCCAGCCGATGCCGATGCCGAGACGTGGCTGTGGCTTTCCCTCTCAGGTTTCGTCGGCTATGTGCTGGGCGATTATTGCCTGTTCAACTCCTATCTCCTCATCGGTAGCCGCTTCGGACAACTCTTCATGACGCTGGCTCCGGCGGCAGCCGCCCTTTTCGGCTTCATCCTTCTTGGCGAACGGATGTCCCCCCTTGCCATCCTTGGCATGTTCATCACCATGTTCGGCATCGGCTTGAGCGTCCTCTCCAAAGGCGGTGAGCATCACAAACTCAATCTTAAACTCCCCATCAAGGGCATCCTTCTAGGCATCGGGGCAGGATTGGGCCAAGGCATAGGGTTAGTTCTCAGCAAGGTGGGCATGACCCACTACGAGACACTCATCCAGACCCCCGAGGCTCTCTCGCTCATGCCCTTTGCCAGCACCTTCATGCGGGCAGTCACAGGATTGATGGGCTTCACCCTCACCATGCTCATCACTCGCAAGACCCGCACCGTCGCCCGTGCCACCCGCGACCGCCGTGGCATGTTCTTCGTCCTCCTTGCCACCCTTCTCGGTCCCTTCCTTGGTGTAAGCCTCTCCCTCATGGCAACCCTCTACACCACTACGGGTATTGCCCAAACCATCATGGCAATGACCCCCATCTTCATCCTTCTGCCCAGTTGGTACTTCTTCCACCAGCGGGTCACTCCCCTCGAAATCCTTGGAGCCATCATCAGCGTGGCAGGTGTCACCCTGTTCTTCGTGTGATGCCAACCATCATCTGACAGAATCATCCGCTCTCCCACATGGACTATTGTGCCTTTCTCTGATATTCCGCTATGCGTGTCTGGTAGGTGGCATACGTCGTGACGAGTCGGCTCTCCGCTTGCGTGTAGAGTGTCACCGCATCCAGCAGGTCTGTCAATGTGGTTGTGCCAGCAACATAGAAGTTACGCTCCATCCGTAGGTTCTCGTTTGCAGACTCTACGGAGGTACGGGCGATGTCTATCTGCTTGTAGGCTTCTTCCACGTTGTTCCATGCCGATTGGAGGTCAATAGCCAGTTTCTCTCGGGCATCCAACCGGTCGTTCTCTGCCTGCAGACGTTGCAGTTTCGCTTTCTTCACTGCATGGCTGCCACCCCACCAGTCGCTGATGGGCACCGAAAGCGTGGCGAAGACCATGCCGTTCGTCTGGTCGTCGTGGTCGATGCTCTGATAGAATCCATTCACTCCCACAGCCACAGAGGGCAACAACTTTCCACGTTCCATCCTTACGTTTAGTCGCTGTGCCTCTTCATTCTTTTGCGAAAGCACATATTCCTCACGGTTGGCAACAGCCTCGTCCTTGTCTCTCAGAAAGGTGGTGGGGAGGGAAGGCGACAGGAAGGAAGCAGAAGGGGTCAGTTGATAGCCGCCTTCTTCCATCCCCACCAGTTGAGCCAAGAGCAGTTTCAGGATGCTGATGCCGTTTTCCAGTTCCAAGCGGTTGGAAGCCACTTCTTGCTGTTTCAGTTCCACCCTCAGCAGGTCGTTGCGAGTGGTCACGCCTGCTTTCACATAGTTGTCGGTCAGTCGATGCACCTCGCCCAGTTGCATCTTCACCGAGTCGAGCGTGGCGATGTTGCTTTGCAGAGAGACGATTTGCCAATAGTATTGAGCCACTTGAAGTGCCACATCCTTTTCCGACATCCGCAATTGGAGTTGGCTCACCTCTTCTTGCAGAGCCGCCAACTTGTTGCCTGTCACAATCTGTCCGCCCTGGAAGATGGGTTGCACAGCCATCACACTGCCCACTATGCCTTTCTTCACCATTGCCATGTCCAAGGCCCCCATGCCAGGCACATCCATTGTACTCTGCACCAAGTCATCGAAACCATGAAAGCCCACGCCCGTGGCACTCACTTGCGGGAAATAGTTGGTGCGAGCCTTTGCCTTGTCTTCCTCGGCGGCATCGATGCCCAAACGTGCATTCTTCAGTGTTCGGTTGTTCAGCACAGCCATTTCCTGCAACTGTGCCAAGGTGTACTCTTGGGCGTTCATGCCACAAGCGTACAACAGATAAATCATCAAGAGAATCTTTTTCATTGTTTCTTTTGTTTTTCTTAGGCGTACCCGAGGGGTACGATGGGGTGTACCCGAGGGGTACACTTTGCCGTACCCCTCGGGTACGTTTATTTATTTAAGTTTCGGGAGTTTGTCCCCCTTTTTGAAGTTAAAGAAGTTAGAGAAGTTATCGCTTCGCTCGAAGTTAAAGACGTATGTGATGCAGCCCCGCAATTGGTATCGTCTTTAACTTCTCTAACTTCTTTAACTTCGAGCGAAGCGATAACTTCCGAAAGTTGAGTTATTTACTTATCGAATATCTTCCAATACACAACAGGTAGCACGGTCACCACTAAGATGAGTGCGCCGATGCCTCCGGCAAAGATGCTCACGCCCACTGGCATCCAGAAGGAGGTGGCAGCAATAATCATCGGCACCACACCCACGGCTGTGGTTGCCGTGGTGAGGAAGATGGGCACCATGCGTCGGCGACCTGCATCGTAGGCGGCATCACGCACCGTCCAGCCCTGCCGCACCAATCCGTTGGCATGTTCGAAGATGAGGATTTCGTTCCTCATAATCATACCCATCAGCGTGATGAGACCGAACACGGCTGTGACACCCACATCGCGGTGCATCAGGAACAGACCGATGATGGCTCCCGGCAGACAGAGCGAGATGGCAAGAATGCAGGTGAAGGTGATTTTATAATTCTTGAAGTTGAACAGCAGGAAGAAGAAGATGATGACGAAAGCAATGCCAAGGCCCTCCACTACGGGACCGCCGATCTCCTTGTCGTTCTCTGGCTCACCGCCCACTTCCACACGCACACCCTGTGGTATGTGCAGCCGCGTTTGGGCAATCTCTGCCAACTCCGCATGAATCGGAGCAGGATACACAGTACGGTATGGGTCGCAAGTCACCGTCATGCAGCGTTCGCCGCCACGGTGTACGATATGGGCGGCTCCCCATGTGGGATGAGCGTCTGCCACCTGACGGAGCGGCACACTGGCTGCGGGCGAAGAGAGGTAGAGGTCGTTCACCTCGTCGCAATCAAGACTTTCCTTGTGTACGTCTTTCAGCATGATGGGCACCTCATAGTCGCCTTCCCATACCTGCCCCACCTTTGTGGTGCCTGTTCCGACGGCGAGTTGCAGTTCTGTCAGCGTTCGGCTGATGCCCAACTGGCTGGATGCCACAGGGTCGAGTGCCACCTCAATGAAGGGTCGAGGCTCTCGCCAGTCGGTGTGTACATTCATAAAGTTGGGATTCTTCCGCATCTCGGCAGCCATCTCCTCAGCCACGGTGCGGAGGCTGTCGGCGTCGTCGCCGTAGAAACGATACTCAAACGTGTCGAAGGTCTGGAAGTCCAGTTGCTTGAACTTGACGAAGGCGTTAGGGAAATGTTCGGAGTAGAGCGGCTCATACTTGTCCAGCACCTCCACCGTCGCCTCTTGCGAGACGGTGTTGACGATGAACTGGGCATAGTTCCGCCCTGCCACCTTCGGAGCATACGCCGCATGGAAACGGGGGGAGGAACAGCCGATGAAACGGGTCACGCTGAGCACACGCTCGTCTTGTCGGAGCAATCCATACACCGAGTCCGCAATGGCTTCGGTCTCTGCCAAACCCGCTCCTTCCGGAAGGAATATCTCCACCGCAAACTGGTTGCGTTCGGCGTTCGGCATCACACGCACGGGCAGCAGGGTCGCCAGCAAGAGGCTGAGTGCTGTCACCACGACGACACCGCCCATCGTCAGCCACGGATGACGGAACGTCCATGCCAAAGCCCTTTCGTACCACTCCTGCACATAGTCCGTAATGCTCTTCTTGTCGGGTTGGGTCTGAATGTCCTCTTCCGTCACGTCGCCCACACGGCTGGTGGGCTTCGACATCTCCACATGCTTATGCACGGTCTTCTTCCGCTTCTTGATGACCAAAAACTCCATCACAGGAATGAACACCACCGCCAGCACCAGCGACACCATCAGGTTGATGAAGACCGTCCACGGCAACCAATAGACAAAGTCGGCGGTCTGCCCCGTAAAGGTCTGCTGAATAGGGAAGAAGATGACCGAAATGCAGAGCGTGGCAAGCATCATCGGCATGAAGTAATGCTGTGCCGACTCTGCCGCCGCATGCCAACGAGACATGCCCTTGTTCAGATACTCCAGATAGCCGTCGAGCACCACAATGGCATTATCGACCACCATGCCGAGCACGATGATGAGACCAGACAGCGTGACCGTGTTCAGCGGAATGCCCACCATGTACATCACCCCCACCGACAGGAACGTGCTGATTGGCACGGTCATGCCAGCCACCACCGCCGTGCGCCACGGGAACAGGAGCAGCATCACAAGGACAATGACCGCCATCGACTCCAACAGATTGACCATGAAGTCTCTCACGCTGTCGCCCACCACTTGGCACTGGTCGGCAATACGGCTCACGGTCACGTCCTTCGGCAGTTCCTCCTCCACAAACCTGTCCAGCACCTCCTGCACGTCCTCACCATACTGGAGGATATTGTTGCCCTCCATCATCTCCAGCGAGAGCAGCACACAGGGGTGCCCGTTGTAATCGATGTAACTCTCCGTGCGGTCATATTCCCGCCTCACCGTCGCCACATCCTTCACTCTCACCACATGGCTCCTCGTGTCAGTGTAGATGATCTGGTTCTCTATCTCCTGCTCGCTCCGCACGGAGGGCACCACATGGATGGGCACATCCTTCTCCGTGCCGCTGATGCCACCCGACATCGTAGTCATGCCAGCCGACTGCAATGCCTGTATCACCGCCATCTTTCCGATGCCGTATGCCGCCAGCCGCTGCTGGTCCACTTCAATGCTGATTTGTTCCTTCAGGTCGCCATAAAGCACCACGTTGCTGACCGAAGGGATGCGGCGCAAACGGTCAGCCAAGTCATCGCTGTACTTCTTCAATTCGCGAGGACTGCGTTCTTCACTCTCGATGGCGATGAGAAGAGCCGACGCACTGCCAAAGTCATCGTTCACCACCAACGCCAACACACCGCTCGGCAGGCTCTGGCTCTTGAAAGCATTGAGTCCATGCTTGATTTTCGACCACACCTCGTCCTTGTTGTTCACATGGTCCTGCAACTCCACCTGACACACGCACATGCCGTTGCTGCTTGTCGTCGTGGTCTTCTCGCGTTTCACCTCGTCGAAGGTGAAGAGATACCTTTCTAAAGGCTTTGCCACCTGCTCCTCCACCTCCTCGGCTGTGGCTCCCGGATAGACAGCCACCACCACGCCCTGACGTATCACGAAGTCAGGGAACTCCGCCTTTGCCATTCGGTCGAACCCGAAGAGTCCGAAGATGAACAGCAGCACGATTAACAGGAAAGTGATGCGATAGTTCCGCATCAGCCATCCAACCCAATTATTCTTCATATTCACTTCCTTCGCTTAGTTTTTGATACCCTTCCACAATCACTTTATCTCCTTTCTTCAAGCCACTCACCACCTCCATGCGGTTGCCCGAAGCCTCGCCCAGCGTCACCTTCGCCCGATGCACCTTCCCTTCCTCCGCCTTCCACACAAACATGCTGCCGTCAGCCGAACGCTGCACCGCCGTAATCGGCACTGAAATCACAGACCCCGCATGGTCTCCCTCCCCATAGAGGGGGAGGGCTGGGGTGAGGGTCTTTTGGAAAAATTCACGCCACATGGGGGCGAGGAAGCAGGTGTGGATGCTTTCGCCGGTGTACTCCTGGGTGATCTGGAACTCGACCATCATCTTGGTCTTCTTCAAGCCGAAGAAGAGGGGGGAGATGGCTTCGCGGGGCTGGAAGTCGATGGGGCCGTTCTTGATTTGGATGATGACGTTGTCGCTGAACTGCCCGTCGAAGGGCATGAACTCTTCGTATGCCTGATTGGCTCGGTCGCCGCCCTTTGCCGAATAGACGAAGGCTCTCCACATGACGATGCCGCCGTGGGGCTTCAGGGCTGCCGCCAGCATGTTGGCTCCGTCCACATGGGTGCGGCCGTAGTCCATCGGTCCTGGCTCGCCCTCGCTGTTGGCTTTGACGAGGAATCCGCCAAAGTCGGGTATCAACTTGTAGATTTCATCCGCTTTCTTCTGCCACCATCGCTGCACGTTGGCATCCAGAGGGTCGGCGGTCGGCAGGTCGCCAAGTGCCTTGGGGGAGGCAAAGTTGACGGACAGATAGACCTTGATGCCGTAGGGGCGAAGGATGTCGGCGATTTTTTTCGTCTTGATGAGCATCGCCTTGGAGAGCATCTCGGGCTTGGCGTTCACGTTGTTCAGCACGGTGCCGTTGATGCCGTAACTGCGGTTGATGCGCCCGTACTCTTCGTAACGTGCCCTCAACGCCTGCGGCATGGGTGTCTTGTTGGTGGGAATCTCGTCCCACTTCCAGATGGAACGTCCTGCATAGCCTCGCTCCACGGTGCCGTTGGGATTGTCCCAATGGTTGAGCAGCCGCAGTTGGAAGCCCTGTGCCACGGCGAGGTGGCAAACCAACAGCAGGACGAACGAAACAAAAATCTTTCTCATGAGAATGGTGGTTTTAGGTTTACGATTGCAAATTTACGAAAATTGTTCGAACTGACCGCATGATGGAGGAACTAAAAAATCTTTACGTTTTGCAAACTCCACGTTTCAAAAGCAGACCCAAAGTTTCATTTTGCAAGGGCAGGGGGGCTTTTCGACCCCAAAACTTGGCACAATGAGGGGAAACGTGTAAATTTGAGGTGCTGAAACTAACAAAATGTCAGTTATTACTAACCTAAAAATACAAAACTATGAACATTCAGAAAATCATGGCTCAACTGGAGCAGAAGCACCCGGGCGAGCAGGAGTATTTGCAAGCAGTGAAGGAAGTGCTCATCTCGATTGAGGACGTGTACAATCAGCACCCCGAGTTTGAGAAGGCAAAAATTATCGAACGTCTGGTGGAGCCGGAACGCATCATCACGTTCCGCGTGCCCTGGGTGGACGACAAGGGCGAGGTGCAGGTGAACCTCGGCTACCGTGTGCAGTTCAACAGTGCCATCGGCCCCTACAAGGGCGGTTTGCGTTTCCATGCGTCGGTGAACCTGAGCATCCTGAAGTTCCTCGGTTTCGAGCAGACGTTCAAGAACGCCCTCACCACCCTGCCCATGGGCGGCGGCAAGGGTGGCTCCGACTTCAGCATCCGCGGC
>CALAVF010000445.1 GCA_937892315.1 uncultured Prevotellaceae bacterium
GTGAGTGGCACATCCGCCAGGGAAACGGACGAAGCGAGGGCGGAGGTCGGCAATTACTTCGGCAAGGTCTTTGCGAAGACCGTTGGGATGTCCCTTGAAGGTCTCTTGTGGGAAGAGGGAAATGAAGTCAATACTGATGGTGGATGGCTGAAGTGGCTCTATCACTAAAATGGCTTTATCGGCTGATGCAGAGGGAATTAATAATGCTTTCTTCTGTTTCCATTCTTGGGAGGCTTTCACCGTGGTGGTGGCGATGGAAGAGCCATTGCTGACAAGGGAAATTTTGAGTGAGCCTGTGCCTCGGGTGAAAAGGGAAAGGTTGTATTTCTTGCCTTTCTGAAGGGTGATGCCATCCCAGCCTTCGTTGATGAGTCGGGCACCTGCTTTTGTCGTGGTGAGCACAGCATAGTGGGCGTTGTTGGAATGGATGGGGCTCTCGGTGGCGATGCTCCATGTGGTGCCTTCGCCTTCCAGTTTCCATGCCGTCTGTGCGTTCCATTGGGCACGACGGTTGTCGTCGGCGGTATATTCAAAGTCGCGATTCTGAATGAGTTCGGCGTATAAGCCACCGTCGGCAGCATAACTGATGTCCTCGAAGAAGATGCCCATGAGGTTGGGAGAGATGGCTTTGTGGTCATTCCAGTTGATGGACAGAGAGGCAGTAATGTCGCCCTCCTTTTGGGCGATTGCCTTGTCAGTTTCCATGAAGTTTTCACGCTCCCATGCTCCGTTTTGGTCAGCCAATCGCTTCTTGGTCAGCAAGTTCTGAAGCCCAGTATAGGGAATGCGGATGACATTGTTCTCTGATGCTTTCTGCTGTTTGGCAAGCACTTGCTGGAACTCGCTTTCTGACAGGTAAGGATAATCTTGAGGCTTCCAGAGCGTGAAATTGTCCGAACGAGTCACGGCTATCTGCGGATGTTTAGGGTTGGGAATGAATGTCGCGTGATACTCTTTGCCGTCGTAGGAAAGAACTGGGTAGTACAACTTTTTCTCGCTTCCCCAAGGGCCGTAGTCGCTCTCGAAGAGGTTGCAGAAGATGTGTGTCCAGTGCTTTTGGTCAACGGAATAGGCAATTTGGAAGTTGCGGGTTCCGTTCTGCACGTCGGGGCGTACATACACGGAATCAGGATGATTGGCAAATGCTGGCAGCGTCAATGCTGCGAGGCATGTGGAAAGAAACAGGTGCTTCATGAGTCAGAAGGATGTTTTATGGGTTTACAGTAAAAGTGGTTGAAACGGTGCCCATTGGAGCAGGGTCGAGAAAGAGGTCTTTGCCTGCATAGGCTGCCACTGTCTTTGGTGTGATGGTCATTGTGTAAGTGGCTGCGGAGTCGGGGGCAATAAACCAGAATGAATAGGACGATTGAGAACTGCCGCACTCAAATTCTCCTGATTTCGCTGCGGGCTTTGTTGAATACTTGTAGGTTCCTTTGATGTAACTCCCGCTGTCGCTAAAGGTGAGTGTGGCGGTCAGCGTGTCGCCAGGAGAGACAGAGGCTGGCGAGATGGTCAGTTTCTCAAAGACGGGGAGTTTGGATGTCGTATCGTCATCATTGTCACAACTGACAAAGGCTGTACATGAAGCAAGAATGAATGTAGCAAGTGAAAATATCTTCTTTTTCATTGTTTTTGGGTTGTTTTTTATAGGTCTTGAATCATATTTTTTTGCAAAGGTATTGAATCTTTTTGAAATAAGCCGTATCTTTGCACACATATTTAATAAATTATCCTAAAATCCGCAACTAATAGTGATGCTGACTAATTT
>CALAVF010000446.1 GCA_937892315.1 uncultured Prevotellaceae bacterium
TGCCGAGGATGAAGCGGTGCTCCTCCTTCTTGTCGGGGGCGGGAGCGATGCAGGCACGTCCGACGAGGGCTTTGAGGCGAATCATCAGTTCCTGCATGCCAAAGGGTTTGCGAAGGTAGTCGTTCGCCCCGAGTTCAAAGCCATGCACTACGTCTTCGGTCGCCGTGCGTGCGGTGAGGAAGAGGACGGGAATGTGGGGGTCGGTCTGACGAAGGCGTTTCACCATGTCGAAACCATCCATGCGTGGCATCATCACGTCGGCAACGATGATGTCGGGACGAAGCGAGAAGTACATTCGCAGACCCTCTTCGCCGTCGCGGGCGATGTGGATGGTGAAACCATGTTGGTTGAGCGTGTCTTTGATGATGAGGGCGAGGGTGGCTTCATCCTCGACCAAGAGTACCGTTATGTTGTCGTTAGGAGTCATAGGCTTTAGAGAAAAGAAATGAGCATACCGCCCACGAGCCATGCCAGAAGATTGAGCGTGTGGGCGTTAGGTTTGGGGAAATGAAGCGTGAATGTGCTTCCCTCCCCCGACTTGCTGTTGACAGAGACAGAGCCTCGGTGCAACTGCATCATGGTTGCCACGTAATAAAGCCCAAGCCCATGCCCCTTCACGTTGTGGAGGTTGCCTTGGGGCACGCGGTAGAACTTCTCAAAGATGTGGCGTTGCTGCTCGGGGGTGATGCCGATGCCGCGGTCGCTGACAGAGATGAATGTTGTTCCGTCGCGAGTGATGCCGCCACAGACGTTGATGTCCGCCTCCTCTGCCGAGTATTTCACTGCATTATCCAGCAAATTGCCCAGCATCTGCAAGAGCAAGGTTCGGTCGGCTGTCAGCGTCAGGTCGTCGGGCTGAATGGCGGTGGCGATGTGGAGAGGCTTTTCGTTCTTCATCTTCAGGGTCTCAATGGCAGCAGTCACCACGTCCTTCACACGCAACACTTCCAGTTTCAGCACAAAGTTTTTCTGCCGTTCTGCACTTACTGACAGAATCTGCTCCACCATGCCGCCCAAGCGTTGCAGTTGCTCCTGTGAGACACGAAGGTACTTTTCCCGTATCGCCGCATCCTCTCCCTGATGGAAGTGAAGCAGGGCATCGTTGGCAGCGTATGCCACGGCGATGGGGGTCTTCAGTTCGTGGGTGATGTTGTGGGTGAAGTCGCTCTTCATCTCGTCGAGCGTCTTCTGTTTCAGCAGCGTGTGGATGAGATACCAGAAGGTGAAAACGAGGATGAGAAGCGTGAGGAGGGAGGTGGCGATGATGCCCTTCAGCGACTTCAATACACTTACGGCGACAGGCTCCATCCACAGGCGATAGAGGTCGTGCTGCGACGAGGTGTAGTGGTAGTCGTAATGCACGGCTTTGGAGGTAGGCTGATAGTGAGGCGTGGTGAGAAGATTGAGAGTATCTACGCCCAGCGTGTCTGCCTCGTTGTCGGCTTTCACTTGGAAATGCAGTTGCTCCAGCCGATGCGCCGTGTCGATGTGATGCTCTTGCAGCCTCAACGTCAGGAGGCTGTCGAACACCGCCACATCGGGTTTGCTCAGCAAGTCAATACCATTGTGGATGCCCTGCTGCATCATCTGCGTCAAGTCGCGGACAGACTTCTGGTCGTCCACCACGGCAGAAAAAAGCCCATCCCCACCACTGACTGATGCCTTGTTTTTCTCGGCTTCTTCGGTGTCGTATGAATGTACATCCACCCGCATGTGCCGCTTGCCAGCCACGCTGTCACGCCGAATGGTGATGGTGTCCGTCAGTTCCTCGTCCTTTATGATGATGGCATCGTACCCCTTCTGACGGACGGTGGTGACAGAGCCAGCATATACCATCTGATTGTCCACGTCCATCTTGTAGCCCGTGGCATAACTGACTTCACCATGCGTCTGAGTCTTTTGTGAGAGTTTGGTGATGCGGAGCACCATCTCGTTATAATCCGAGATGCGAAGTGCCTCGACAATGCTCTCCTCCATCTCCTGCTTGCGGGTCTCGTAGAGATTGCGAAGGCAGTAAAGTTGGAAGAGGAAGATGGCTGCAAGGGTGGTGCAGACAAGAATGGTGATGGTTTTGAGTGGCAGTTTCATGCTGCAAAATTAAGGGTTTTCAGGGAGATTCCATGTTTTTGATAAGACTAAATAACACTTTTCAGTCTCGTTGGTAAGACTACGTAACCAAAAGTCTTCTTCATGAACGAAAAACGCTCCGTAACTTTGCACTCAAAAAACAACAGCATGAAACAGATGATTCTCCTTCTGGCAGTGATGAGTATGCCCTCCTGCCTTTGTGCCCAAAGCGACACACTTTCCACCCATCAAATCCAGATTGCCACCACCGACAGCCTCCAACTCACCCTGCCCGAAGTGATGGTGAAGGGCGAACGCCCCATCGTGCAAATCGATGGCAGCAAACTCATCTTCGACATTCCCCAACTAATAGAGGGCAAACCGCTCGACAACGCTTTCGACGCCTTGAAAGAACTGCCCGGCATGACCACCACGGACGACGACGTGCAACTGGGCGGACAGTCAGTGCCCATCATCCTCAATGGCAAACTCACCTCCATGTCACGTCAGCAACTCCTCACCCTGCTCAAGTCCACACCTGCCAGCCGACTGCAAAAGGCGGAACTGATGATGGCAGCCCCTGCCAAGTACCAAGTGCGAGGTGCCCTCCTCAATCTGGTGCTGAACAAAGCCACCGACGGAGACACCGCCCTGCAAGGCGAACTCTATGCCAAAGCAGAAACGGAGCACGAAGCCTCGTTCAACGAACGTGCCACCCTGCTCTATCACCAAAGCAAACTCTCGCTCGATGCCCTCTACAGCATCAACCACGGCAAGGGCTATCACACAACGCATCAGACGGGTCTCCACACCCTGAACGACGGCACCCAACACCCCATCGACACCCGCAACGTGACCCGATATGATGCCCGTCCCACCCACGACTACCGCTTCGGGCTCGACTATGACTTTTCCGACCAACACCAACTGAGCCTCGCCTACACTGGCAACAACAGCGGCGGCAACTATCAGAGCCAGATGACGGGTGTGCAGCAATCCACCATCGCCAACGCCAAGAAGGACATCCTCCACAACGGACACATCGACTACACCCTTCCCTTCGGGCTGAACATCGGGGCAGACCTCACCTACTACGAAAGCAACCACTCGCAAGACCTCATCAGCAACCTCAACGGTAATCAACTGGACTTCTTCACACAAAACCAACAACGCATCAACCGCACCAAATACTTCCTCCGTCAAGAGCACACCTTGAAGAACAACTGGAACCTCAACTACGGATCCACCTATACCTACGTGATTGACCACAGCCGACAGCACTACACAGCCACAGGCAACACCCTGCAAAGCGACCTGCCCGACGATCTCCTGTCTCGCAACACAGAAAAGACCCTCAACCTCTACGCAGGGGCTTCCCACACGTTCAGCACCCACCTCTCGGCAGAAGCCTCTCTCGCCGCCGAGCACTACCGCACACCCGTATGGAACGACTGGGACTTCTTCCCCACCCTCAACCTCTCCTTCACTCCCCAAGCCCAACGCATCTGGCAACTCTCCCTCAGCAGCGACAAACGCTATCCCGACTATTGGTCTGTGCAGAACGCCACCACCTACTATGGCGGTGCGTATGAAGAAATCCTTGGTAATCCGCTGCTGAAACCCTCCAAGACCTACAGCACCAGCATCAGCCATATCCTAAAGGGAAAATACATCTTCCGCACCTGGTTTACCTACCAGAAAGACTATTTCATGCAGACCATGTACCAATCGCACGAACGCTTCAACGAAATTGCCCAGTTCAACAACTTCGACTTCCAGCAACAGGCAGGCTTGCTCACCTCCCTGCCCCTCAACCTTTCGTGGTGGTTCACCACTCGCCTCAACCTCATCGGCGTGTGGATGCGAGAGAAGGACAGCGACTACTACACCTGTCACTTCGACCGCCACATTGCCTACGGCATGGCAACCTCCAGCACTGCCCTCCGCTTCTCCCGTCGTCACGACTTCTCCCTCACCATCTATGGCTTCATCCGCAGCAAAGCCATCCAAGGCACGATGGACCTCCCTGCCTCGGGCAACCTCGACCTCACCCTCCGCTACGCCTTCGCCCACTCCCGTGCCATCCTCACCGCCTACTGCCAAGACCTCTTCCAGACCCGCTCCATCTCCCCCACCATCACCTGGGCACACCAACGCCTCCGCACCGACTTCTCCTGCTACCGAGTGACAGGCATCACCTTCACCTACAAGTTCGGCGGCTACAAGGAAAAGAAACGTGAGGAAGTGGACACGTCGAGAATGAGGAAGTAGTAATCGCTATGCCTCACAGAGGGTTTGAGTCATCCCATTCAGCGTCAAGCACATCTCTCGGGTCAAAGGGATGCGTTGGTTCTGGTGTTCCCATGGAGCGAGGATGAGGAAGCGGCCTTCGGAACAGGCTTGGAAGTACTGATGCCCAGGCTTGGAGAAGGTGTTGAAGCCCCATGGAGTAAGGAAGATGAGAGGGAGGCGAGCGTCGAGAGCGGCACGCATGATGGCTTGTTCGCCTTTGGAGATGGCTGGGGAGACAAGGATGGCACCTTGCTTTGCCTCTTTCAAGAAGAAGGCGACCTTTTCTTGGATTTGTTCGTCAGTAAGGCTGCGGGAGCACTGCACTTGCAACTTTCGGGGGTGGTTGAGCAGGAACTGGTTGCCTATGGCAGCATAGGTCTGTCCGCAGATATTGATGCCGAAGCGGACACGGAAGAGGTCGGGGTGCTCACGTTTGATGAGGAGGCGGAGGGGGTTCGTGTGGAGATAGTCAATCCACCGTTGGAGTTCGCCTTTGCCAGAAAGGATGTGGTCGTTGTAACCGAGGCTCCACAGCATACCATGCTGGCGATTGTCAAGGCTTCGATTTCTCTTGTCACCAGGTTGCCTTTGCTGCGACGGCGTCGCAGCAAAGTTAACCCCAAGCACCAAACGGCGATAATGCTTATTGGTGCTTGTTTTGAAACCTTTGATGATTTGGCCAAGATGCTCTCCTCCACTCTCTTTCACATAGAGAATGCCGTGCAGGTGGTCTGGCATGATTTGTAATGCTATCACCGACACTTCAGGGTGGTATTTTGTTACATCCATCCACTCATATTGCACGGCTTTTCCCAACTCCGACAACTCCACATGTGGATACTCCTCCGTTCCCTTTTCCGCATCGCTCCTTCCCGCCAACTTTCCTAACAGCGGTCGCCTCCCTTCCACCGTCATCGTGATGAGATAGATGCGACGTGACTCATAGTCATGCCCTACCCTTCGCCGAAGCATCGAGGGTTTCTTCTCGCCAGCAAAGGGCTTATGTTTCTCGTACTCTTCTTTATTCATAATCGATGTAAGGCTTGAGTCGCTCCCACTCTTCGGGTGTGAAGATGCCAGTGGATAGGAGCGTTTCTTCATCTTCCACTTTCCCGTAGAGGCGGAGGTATTGGAGCAGGGCTTTCGTCTGTTCGTAGGTGATGTAGGGGTGGCTGTTGAGCGTTTGGAAAGAGGCTCGATTGATGTTGATTTTTGTGAGCGAGGGGGTGTCGGAGATGGTGAACCACTCCAGCAGTTCGGGCGAGAAGATAGGGATTTCGAGGAGTTGTTGCGGGGCATAGAAGCCGCCCAGACGCTGACGATAGCGGAGGATGGCATTGCTGATGCCCACGCCGATGCCAGGGATGCGGCAAAGTGTGGCGGAATCCGCCTCGTTCACATCCACCTTGACCAGCGAACGAAACTTGTTAGAGACAAAATGAGCAGCCGTGTCCCTTCTCTCCAACCGCTCTTCCCGTTCCTCACGGCGAGCCACCTTTCCCTTCTCAGGCAAAGTACCCACTCGCACATACGGAGCCACCCTTGCCACGTCCTCCTCTGTCCAGCCATACGTCCGCCCCATGTCGTCAGCCGAGCGAAACACCTTGCCCGCCGCCCGATAGTGCAGAAAATTCCGCACCTTCCACCCCTCGATGCCCATGCCCACAAGCGTGAGGGAATCCACCGTGTTGGGGTCGAACGCACGAAGCGAAACGCCAGAAATGGGGGGGGTAATTTTCTCCGCATCCCTCACCGCCTCCCCCTCCGCAGCGGGGACGGGCGGAGCAGAATGCCTATCCACCACCAGCAGCACCCCGATGCAGAACACGGCGATGCACCCCAACGCCACAATCGCCCGTCGGTCGCTCTTCCTGAAGTAGAAAATGTTTTTCATACCACAAAGGTATGAATTTTCTCCCCTTTTTTCTCGTTTTCTTTTGTTTTTTCTTGTTTTTCCGAAGGCACGAAGTGCAAGAACCACTTAAAATCACTACTTTTGCAAAAACAAAACGCCCATGACCTACCTGAACACCGACAACATCGCCCGCAGCACCGCCGATGTGGAGTACCATCCGCTCATCCCCTTCCTGCCCGAGAACGCTCGTGTGCTCTTCCTCGGCAGTTTTCCGCCGCAGAGGAAACGCTGGTGCATGGACTTTTACTACCCCAACTTCATCAATGACCATTGGCGTATCCAGGGGCAAATCTTCTTCGGCGACAGGAACCACTTTGTCGATGTCGAGCACAAACGCTTCAAACTGGAAGACATCGTTGCCCATTGCCGCCAGAAAGGCATCGCCTTCTTCGACACCTCCACCGCCATCCGCCGCCTCAAGGACAACGCCTCCGACAAGTTTCTCGAGGTGGTGGAGCCGACAGACATTGCCGCCCTTATCAGCCGACTGCCTCACCTCCGGGCCGTCGTCACGACGGGCGAGAAGGCCACGCGGACCATCTGCGCCTCGCTGGGCATTCCCCAGCCGCCCAAGGTGAACACCTCCGTCCCCATCCCCCACGTCCACAACAAAGACGGAAAGCCGCTCCTGCTCTACCGCCTTCCGTCGTCCTCACGTGCCTACCCCCTCGCCTTCGAAGGGAAGGTCGCCGCCTATCAGCAGATGTTCAGCCAGATGCTATTCTGACCCCTCAATCCTCACCCCCTCAAACACCACGTTGCGGGTCTTGCCCTCGATGCGGTTGCCGCCCGAGGTGACCCCCGACCAGCGGCAGTTCCTCCCCTCGATACCTCCAAAGTGGTCTGAGTCACACCGCCCAAGTGGTGTGACTCAGACCGCCGAGGCGGTAGATCGGAAGAGCACACGTC
>CALAVF010000447.1 GCA_937892315.1 uncultured Prevotellaceae bacterium
TTTTTTTTTCTTTTTTTTGTTCTTCTTTGCGGTAGAAATTTTCTCACTTTTCGTTTTTAGTTTTTAACTTTCTTATTTCGTCGCTCTTTCAATGTACTTGTCAATCTCTTGTGAGAGTGGGCTGCGGAAGTACTGCTTCTTGATTTTGTTGTAGAGGTCGAGTGCTTTGTCGTTTTGACCCATTGATTCGTACACCTGTCCGGCTTGAAGGAGGAACACAGGGCTGACTGCATCGTTGTCTGCCTTTTCGGCAGCCTTGACGAGTGTCTTTACGCCTTTCTCGTTGTCACCTTTCTGAATATAGAGATTGCCGAGAGCGGCAATTGCTGCAGGAGAAACGATGTCGTCGTCCTGAGCAGAGAAGTTTTCCAGATACTTGATTGCCTCGTCCACCTTGTCGGTGTTGGCGTATGCCAGACCTGCATAAAGTTTTGCGATGTTGGCTGTTTCTGTGCCGCCAAACTCGTCAATCACTTTCAGAAGACCCTTGCTGTTGCCGTCGCCCTTCAGTGCTTGCTCATACTGCTGCTGAGCAAATGCCACCTGTGCCGAAGCGATGGCTTTCTGAGCCTGAAGTTCCTTGTCTGCCATGTGGTTCTTGTAAAGGTAAACACCTACTACAATAACGATGATTGCACCAAGTACGGCAGCAATCGTTTTCCAGTTTTTCTCGATGAATGCCTCACCCTTGCTGAGTTGCACGTCAAGTGCGATAGGCTCATCCGTTGGTTGCTGATTTTTTTTCTTTTTTGCCATGATATTTTATTGTTTTTATTTTCTTTTGTACAAAAATCATGCAAAATTACAACATTTTCTCCTAACAATAAAGAGTTTTCCAAAAAATCTTTCTTTTTATGCGGCATAAAAAAGAGAAAAGGTATGCTTTTCTTCCTCCTTGCAGGTCTATTTTATCAATCATGTAGATTCGAAGAATCTTTTTCCTCGAACCCGCATTTTCCTTTTGCTCCCTACGTCGTTCCCTCGATGCGTATCAATTCATGTACTCGATTTGAATGATTACAAATGCGGGGCACGAATTGATACGCATTGAGGGGACGACGTAGGGGGATTACGAAAAATTATTTGTTTACTGTCTTGCGAGCCTCAACCAGACGTTTGAGTGCTTTCTCGATGAGGTCGTGAGTGCCAGAACCGTCATTGACATACTGAACGACCATGTCGGCATAGTTGATAGCCTCACGCAGTTCGGTCGTCTTGTTTGGAATGTTCTCCTTCGAATCGGTGAGGAGCGGGAGAAGTTCGTTCAGGTCTTCTGGCTCGGCAAGGTTGCCTGGACGCATGGTGTTGATGGCAACGTTGAGGGCGGAAGTGGCGGCATTGATCTCGTCTTGTGTCAACTCCTTGTTGGGTTTCGTATTGACCTTCTCAGCAGCCTCCATCTGCTGAAGCAGACGAGCATAGCCGTTGGGTGCCCATGGCGAGAAGTTTGGCACCTTCACGGTTAGTGCATTCCAAGCGTTTTGACCGTCCACACGCTCCTTCGCCACTTGCAGAGCCTGTTCCAGATTGGTCTTGTCGATGCCTTTCTTGGCTTTAGCCTTGGCGGCAGAAGCGACATTCAGGCGGAGGTAGTGAGTGGCGTTGCCTGTCTGGTAGTAATCGGGTTGGAACTGCTTGCCAGCCAGCGTGAGAGTGTAGAGGTTGCCGTTCTTGCCCGTGTTGGACGATGCACCGTTCAGTTGGATGTCGCTGAGGTTAGATTGCAGCGTGAAGTCTGCGTCTTTCCATTCGTGGATGTCGGGTGTTGCCATGACGAGAGGACCGTACATGATGGCACCTACCCACTGAGGGTCAAACGGCGTGCGTGTCTCGTTCTTGCCTGTGGCAGCAAGGTCCATCTTGTCGGGACCCCAGTTGATGTGCTTGGTGAATGGCATGGTCACTTCTACCTTGTCGCCACTTTGCCATGTTCTGGAAGGAATCTCCACGTATGAGCATGGCTGATAACTCTTGGCGATGGACTTCCCGTTCAGTTTCACGTCGAAACCTTCTGTAGCCCAATAAGGTACACGGAGTTTCAAGGCAAAGGTGGCATCCTTGCTCTCATTCGTTTTGGTGACCACCAATGTGCTGCTTTCTGCTGGCCACTTGCACGTTTGCTCGATGGTGACACCTTTGTCTTTCCACCATGCGACAGTTGGCAGATAGAGTCCAACCCACATGGTCTGGTCGTTCACGAAATAGGCGGCTTCCTGATACTTCACGTGATTCTCTGCACCCGTACCGCCACAGCAAGTGCTTTGAGGAGTTTCGTTGCCGAAAGGCTTTCGGGCATTCATGCCCACAGCATACTGATAGGTTACGCCCCAATAGTCGGGATGGACAGAACCTACAATCTGGTTGTAGAGAATACGCTCGTAATAATCCATGTAGGCGGCATTGTCGGGGTCGAAGCAGTTCAAATCCTTGGTCAACTTGGCAAGGTTGTAGGCACAACAGGTTTCGTTGATGTCGGGATTAGGATACATATTGCGATGGCGGTCGCTCATCACACTGGTATTCATCGAAAGAATCTGAGAATAGGGCTGACGGAACATCTCGCCATTACCCACGCCGCCCATAGCATAGGCGTAGCGTCCTTGCACGAGGTTCCAGAAGTTGTAGGCAAGGTTGTAATAGTAAGGGTTGCCGTTGGTGATGTAGGAACGCAGGGCACCTGTAATCATCGGAATGTGCTGGTTGGCATGACGTGTTCGGATGTCATCCACATTCTTGGCAACAGGGTCGAAGAACGCAGGAGCATCGAAACAGTTGGCTGCCTCAATGAGATGAGCCTTCTCGGTCGGGTCGCTCACCATCTCAGAGAGACGAGCCAGTGACTCTGCCATACCGCCCACTTCGCCAGCGATGTACATGTTCCACATCTCGTAACGATTGCCTGGCTTGGCCTGACGCTCAGCCTTGTTGCCATCATTCTTCACATAAGTGCGGTAGTGCATACGGTTCCACACCCACAAACCCATGTCTTTGGCAATGAGCAGGGCTTTGTCGGCAATCTGTTTATCGTCAATGTTGTTGGCGATGTCGATAAGACCTGCCAGTTGCTTGTGAATGGTATAGTAGGGTGCCCATACCCATTCTTCATTATTGTACGCGCGATAGCACTCGATGAGGGCAGGGTGGGCGGCAGGGATGGCGTTGAGGTAGCCATAGCCGTAATGCTTGTAATCCTTCTTGTATTCGTTGAAGGCGGCCCAGTTACCCTTCATCTGCTTCAATTCTTCTTCGGGTGCATAGTCACGGGCTTCCCAATAGCGGTTGAGGGTGCTGTCCCATACGAAGGTACGCTCCTGGCATTCACGCAGTTCGTTCACCATCCGACGGATTCTCTCACGCAATTCATTCTTTTCTTTGTTGCGGTTGCCACGCTCAGAACATGAAGCGAAAGCAAAAGCAAGGGCACTCATGTAGTGACCGGAACCATGACCTTTGAGTTTGGTGGTGGGAGAGTCCCATCCATCTGCCTCGGTGTAACCCTCTGTTGGCAATCCGTAGGTGTCACGATAGTTGTAGAGTTGCTGTGTGACATCCCACGAAAGAATGGTCTTGATGTCCAACTCCTGGTTGCTTGACAATCGGTTGCCTCTTTCAAGGTAAACATCACCTAATGGAAGCGGCTGTGCCACAGGTTTGTTGCTGGGCACATCCCATGCTTTTTCCACCACGGTGACATTGGCTGTGATGGGGTAGCCATTGTCGGTTGTGTTGTCACCAATGATGAAACCATTGACGGTGTAGGTCTTGCCTACTGGATAAAGTTCAGGGTTGGCTTCTTGCTGTTCGGTAGATGCGAGTGAGTTTGACCACTTGGTCTGTCGCCACTCATGACTGCCGTCGCTATATGTCACCCACAGTTGCCAAGGCAGGCGAGGGGCGGTGCCGACAGGTGTTTCTACGTTCACAGCCTCCACCTTGACGATGGCACGCTGTTTTACCTTTGGTGCAGATACCGAGGCTTCTTTTGTGGTTGTCTGGAATGCCTGCATGGGCATGGAAAGTGACAACGCTACAGCCCCACAAATGAATAGGTTTAAGTTTTTCTTCATAATCTAACATTGAAAAATTTTTGTAAAATTAGTTATTTCATTTGACATATCAATAGGCAATGGCTAAAAATGAATTATTTTGCTACTTTTCCTCTTCTTTTTTGGATTATTTTGTCTAACTTTGCAAAAAGCACTCCTCAAAATAGGGATTTTCCCCATCGGGATAGGGATTTTAACTATTGCTGTTGAAAAGGTATTTGCGACCTTTGCATTGAGAAAAAGTTTCTTGTTTGCAAGAACTAAAAACGGACGAACTAAAAAACACAAATATGAAAAGATTATTAACATTGGCTTTGGTGGTTGTTCCTTTGCTTGGCGTGGCACAGGATGACCTCTACTTCACCTCTTCCAAGAAGGCTAAGCAGGCTGCTCAGAAGACTGCGGCAGATTTGCGGGCAAAAACCGAAACGGTGGTTACACCCACCACGGTGGATTACCACACCAATTCACGTAGCGAGGACGAATATAACCGTCGGTATGTGTACAGCGGTGACTACCAGAATGCTGGCGGACTCTATGCGGAGGACTCGCTTGCGGCACGGATAGACACCGTTGACGGTTATTATGGCTATGATGATTCTGCCTATGACTTGGATGATCCCGAACTGGATTATCGCTATTCGCGTCGTCTGGTGCGTTTCCACAACCCTCGTCTATACGCATTGTCAAGCCCTTACTATTGGGATTTGTACTATGGTTATGGTGCATGGGACTACTTGTATGACCCGTGGGATCCTTGGTATTGGCACTATGGCTGGGGCTATGGCTGGAGTTGGGGACCTTGGGACTGTTGGTATGGCGGCATCTGGGGATGGCATCATCCATACGCATGGTCATACTGGGGATGGGGACCAAGTTGGGGTGTTCCACATGGCGGGTATCACTATCGCAATACGGTGCCTCGTGAGTTCAACTCTTCTCGTGGACACATGGCTTCCAACAACCGAATCCGTACCAATCCGTTGGGCAGAGGTACAGTGGGAACACGTACCAATGTGTTTAGTTCTCGTACAGGCGTTCAGGGTCAAGGCGTTCGTTCGACCGTTCAGGGTGTGAGGGGCACACGTGGTTCTTATACCGACTATACGAATGCCCGTACAGGACGTTCTGCCGTATCTTCAAACGAAGGAGCACGTACCTCTGTCTATAACCGTACACGTGAGAATGCAGCACAGCGTAGTGGCATCACTCGTGGCAATAACAACACTTATCAGCCATCTCGCTCATACAGCAACCAGAACAGCAGCAGCCGTTCTACGAACACCACATCTCGTACTTCTACCTATAACAGCGGTGCCTCAACCCGTAGTTCTTCGTCTTCATATAGCGGAGGCGGTAGCCGTGGTGGCAGTTTCGGAGGCGGCGGTGGCTTCAGTGGTGGAGGTAGCCGCGGTGGCGGCGGTGGTGGCGGCGGACGCCGTTAATGCCGTTGAGATTTAAGGAATAGAAAACGTTATACATTATATATTATTATAGCAATGAAAGCATTTGGCAAATATTTTCTCCTCGGCGTGCTGGTTGGCACGGTAGGGACATCATACGCACAGGATTCATACGATGCACAGACAATGGCGAATAGCGACCTCAACGGTACGGCACGTTTCGTGTCGATGGGTGGAGCATTGGGTGCCTTGGGTGGCGATATCAGTGTGATGAGTACGAACCCTGCAGGTACAGCGATGTATCGCAAGAGCGATGCGGCAATCTCCGTGAGTGAGTTGTTCTCTGGCAAGGGGGCAATGGATCATGATGGTTATCGTTTCTCGCTCGACCAAGGCGGCATCTTGATTGCTTTTGACATGGATAATCCGTCCAGCAAAGGCTTGCAGTTCGTCAATTTTGGCGTGAACTATCAGAAGAAGCGTAATTTCCTCTCGAATCAGTTGACCAATGTGAAGAACCTGAACAACACGTTTAGTCAGACATTTCAGATTGCAGACCTTTGCAACTATGCGTATGCCAATAATTATTGGGGCACGATGGCTGACATGAGCGCATCGAGTGATTCGCATGGAGGCATTCTGGATGAAAGTGCCGATTATGGCTATGCAGGCATTCCTGCCTCAGACGCTTACTATGAGAAAGCAACCTACGGTGCCAATGTTCAGGCAGATGTCAACCTGTCGTTCAACGTGAGCGACCAGTTCTTCTTTGGTGCTTCCATCGGAGTGTATGATATTGACTACAAGCGTGAGTCGTTCTATCAGGAGTTAGGCACAGACGGAAGTTCCTACGACTTTTCCAACTGGTATGAGACGGGTGGTGACGGCTTTGACGTGAAACTGGGTTTCATCTGCCGCCCCATCGAGGACAGCCCTTTCCGTTTCGGTGTGTCGGTTCATACTCCTATTTGGTATCGCATGACAGATGCCAATGGTGCTACGCTTTATTTGAACGATGGCTATGTGACATCGGCTGTGAATGAAGATTATGACTATCATTATCGTTCTCCTTGGACATTTGGCGTGAGCCTTGGTCATACGGTAGGGACCAACTTTGCCATCGGTGCAGAGTATGAGTTCCAAGACCTCAGTTCTGCCAAGTATAGCGATGTGGATGGCTACAGTTCCAATTACTTCCGCAATGTCAACGACATCACCAAGAGGACTTTGAAGGGGCAGCATACGATAAAGATTGGTGCTGAGTATAAGCCTATTGATGCTCTGTCTCTGAGAGTTGGTTATAACTTTGTGTCATCACCTTTCAAGTCAGATGCATATCGCACGATTGGTTATGATGGCATCTATACTGAGACCGATTGGACAAACTGGAAGGCGATTAACCGTTTCACGGTAGGTGTTGGTTATCGCTATAAGGGTGGTTACTTTGATTTGGCATACCAGTATCAGGCGCAGAATGGTGACTTCTACGCTTTCGACAATGATGTAGATTTCTTGCCCACAAAGATTAATGCGAATCGTTCTCAAATCATGGCAACTCTTGGTTTCCGTTTCTGAGATGAAAGAAACGAAGTGAACAATAAGTGGATGTATTTAAAGGAGTGTCCCCGAAAGCCGTACAGAGACTTTCGGGGACACTCCTTTTTGATTCCCTCGACACCTCAAAAGTGGTCTGAGTCACACCGCCGAAGTGGTGTGACTCAGACCGCCGAGGCGG
>CALAVF010000448.1 GCA_937892315.1 uncultured Prevotellaceae bacterium
GCACCGCCTACCCTGTCGGTCTCGGCACGCGCCATCCGCTCACCATCGTGAAGAACGAAATCATCGACATCTTCTCACGCCTCGGCTTCTCACTCGCCGAAGGCCCTGAGGTGGAAGACGACTGGCACGTGTTCTCGTCCATGAACTTCGCCGAAGACCACCCTGCCCGCGACATGCAGGACACCTTCTTCGTCGAGGCTCACCCCGACATCATCCTTCGCACCCACACCAGTTCGGTGCAGGCACGTGTGATGGAAAAGCAGCAGCCACCTATCCGAGTGCTCTGCCCAGGTCGAGTATATCGCAACGAAGCCATTTCCGCCCGTGCCCACTGCTTCTTCCATCAGGTGGAGGGACTCTATGTAGATGAGCAGGTTTCCTTCACCGACCTCAAGCAAGTCCTCCTCCTCTTTGCCAAGGAGATGTTCGGCGAAGACACCCAGATTCGTCTCCGCCCCTCCTACTTCCCCTTCACCGAGCCCAGTGCCGAGATGGACGTTTCCTGCACCCTCTGCAAAGGCAAGGGTTGCAGCATGTGCAAAGGCTCCGGATGGTTGGAAATCCTCGGTTGCGGCATGGTGCACCCCAACGTGCTCGAAGCCAACGGCATCGATTCCACCAAATACAAGGGCTACGCCTTCGGCATGGGCATCGAACGCATCGCCAACCTCAAGTACCAGGTGAAAGACCTCCGCCTCTTCTCCGAGAACGATGTCCGCTTCCTCAAAGAGTTCGAAGCAGCAAACTAATCCGACACATTACGATTATTCCCATAAACACAAATCGGTGCATTGGACACAACCATCCAATGCACCGAATTTTTATTTCAGGTCCATCAAACCACAACAAGGCATTTTTGTTCCAATAATAATAAGTTTTTGTTTAACGGGGAAAAATGTGGGGAAATCTGCTTAAAGCGTAGGCGAATGTCCTCCCAACTCTTTTGCCCGTGTCTTCCCAACTCTTTTGCCAATGTCTTCCTCGCTCTCATGCTCGTCATCTCAAACGGCTGTGTTCCGTGTCTTCCGAGTTCTCATGCCCGTATCTTGCTCCGCCTCTTGCCC
>CALAVF010000449.1 GCA_937892315.1 uncultured Prevotellaceae bacterium
GGTGGCTACTCCGTCGGTCAACTCACGCTCACGTCACCTACGACACTGTACATCTTCGTTGGCGGTCAAGGCGGTTCGTCGGGCAACGGCGGCTGGAACGGTGGTGGTGGCGGTTCGGGTTCCTCAGCCTACAATGCGGGCAACGTGTATGGTGTTTCACGCATGGGTTGCGGTGGTGGAGCAACCGACATCGCCTTGGTGACAAGCGACATGAGTTATTCATCCTACCGCACCAATCGCTCTTCGGAATCTCTGCTTTCCCGAATCATCGTGGCTGGAGGCGGCTCTGGCGGTGCAGACACCTACAGGGCAACCACTACGACCACGACCACTACGGTGACTGACTATTCGGTAAGTGGTTCGTTGCTGACAGCGAGCAGTTACAATGGCGATTCGGTAAGCGGAAGCACACTTACCTTTGCTGGAACAACCTCGTATTCGTCAGACACGGCAACCATCACCGACACGCACTCGGAATCCTCCTCCTCAACCACGACCAGCAATGATTATCAGGTCGGGTATGTTGGCGGTGGAACGTCGGGCGGTGGTTATTCATCTACCTACCAAGGACGAATCAATGCGGCAGGTTCAAGCGGAGGTTTCGGCTATGGAGCGAACATGACGATTGGGAACTACCGACATTGCTCTGCTTGCGGTGGCGGTGGATGGTACGGAGGAGGTTCTTCCTACAGCGATGACACCATTACCACTGTGCGTTATAGCGGCGGTGGCAGCGGATGGGTGAACACCTCAGCCAATTCGTCCTACCGACCAACGGGCTACACGGGGGTGGAACTTGACAGCGGTACGACCTACGCAGGAGACACGTCATTCACATCGACGAGTGGAGGTACTGAGACTGGGCACAGCGGCAACGGCTACGCAAGAATCACAAGATTATCATAACAACAAAAAGAAAGGGAAACAACATGGAAAATGTAACCATCAAGACAGCGACCACACGCAAGGAGTTCACCTATGTAGGTGAAGACCTCTATGTGGAAGGAGCGGTAGAGCGTGACAACAGCACACAGCAGGTCACGACCGTCAACGGTGAACTCTACACCAAGGAATACGGCACAGACCAGCGTGCCAACTATATCGGCAACTTCAACGGTTGGATGTCGAGCGGTCAGATGAAGTATGACCTGCATGACATGGATGCCGAAAACACCATCCTTGCCGCCGACCTCATTGCCGAACTTGGCACCAAACTGCCCGACATTGCGGCGGAAGAGGTGACGGAAACAACACAGGAAGAAGAGGAAGAAGAATAAACTCACTCCATTTTCTCTGTCGGCTCTGCTTTCTTTCAAAAGGAGGCTGGAGCCACAGAGGGAATGCAAAAGAAAAACAGAAAGAAAATGGAAGAAAAAAAGATTAAAATCACCGCTTACTACATCTCGCTGCTCGGAAAGATGCAGCAGGAGGATTGGGTGGTGAGCACCACGCAGGAGGCTCAGACCTTCGTCGAGACGCAGATGAGTCTCTACACGCAGCCGAAGTATGAACTGACGGCTACCAAGACCACGGTGGATGGCTACGAATATGACGTGACCCGATTCGTGGAGTTCAAGTTCTCGCACCTTGATGTCACCGACTACACGGACGGTCACGAGGTAATGGAAACCGCCGAAATTGACGGAGCAGTTAAAGAAAATAGTCAAACCCTTCAAATAAACGATAAATAGTTATGGCAGCAATTACACAAATCAAACTCAGTTCAACAGGTACAACCTACAACATCTACGATTACAGAATCGGAACGTCCACCATCAGCACATGCAGTTATGTATTGGGCATGACGAGCACATCTGGCAACATCAATCCTATCTCAACGAGCAACTTGGCATCAGTTCTGGGGGTGCCTAATAGTGCCGTATATAGCACAGCAGTTACCCTCGATTCACTACCGACAGGTGTATATCATGTTTATAGAGATGCTGTGGATGGCTCAGAGTTTCCCACAGAAGGGATTGCAGTTATTGAAGTTGCATCAAGCACAGCCAAAATTGCATTGCTAATTTCTTCCCACAACGTTCTATATACTAACGTTAAATGGAACGCATGGAAAGGGTGGAAAGAAATAAGTTAGACTATTCTAAATCTGCACCCAACTGCTCCAACTGCCTCCAACGAGTACCCTGTAATAGGCCCCGTTTCCGGCAACAGAACTTTTAAATCCGATTGCTATTTGTGTACCATAAGTTCGGGGTGTGCTCGTGCCTTGTAGTATGTATGTGAGGACATAGCAATAGTTGCAAGGAAAGTTATTATTGGCTGACCCTGTAGTGTGAGCACAAAAAGAAAGGTGTGCCAAATTATCAGCATCGGTTGCTCCGATATTGCCTCCAGTTCCGACCGCCTGCACCCCCAGAACGATTTTGTTCTGGGGGGCTGGGAGAGTCTGTGTGTATTTTGGTTATGGTTGAGAGTTCTTGGTTTGGCTGGGTCTCACTCTCTTAATCAAAATAAAAGCACCTTGTGCCCTACCGTTACGACCTTTGTGCTACCCATGAATTCCAGTTATACCCCGATGACTTTGTTCTGACGTATAGGATTCTGCTACCATCATTTTGGCAGACTATTTGACAAACATCACTACGCCCTATAACCAAGACATACCACCAACTACTACCAGAACTAACGGGGACTCCGTCTGTTGGGGCGAAGTAATAAAAGCCAGGAGTGGTACAATCGTCCAGAGAACCTGAAAATGTTGCCGCTCTGTATGAACCCACCCCCAGAACTATTCTTCCTCTCCTCCTTTCCTTTTCCTCTTTCCGAACACCCGTTCAACGTCTTTTTCAATCACGGACAAACCTAATTTCGCATAGTTGCGTGTCGTTTCAATCTTGCTATGTGCCGCCATCATCTGAACGGTCGTAATCGCTATGCCCTCCTCAATACACAACGTGATAAACGTGTGTCGGGCAAGATGGAAGTGGGCATACTTCTTGATGCCTGCCTTGGCGAACACCTCCTTCAATGTGCGATTGGCGGAGGCGTTGTTGCCGATATGGAAGAATCGTTGGATGGATTTGTATTGTGAGAGTATTTTCATCGCCTTGCCCTTGAAAATCGTCTCGATGGGAATCCGAGCCGTGTCACCCGTCTTTCGGGTCTGCAAAATCAGCCACTTCTTTTTTCGAATAATCTGGAAGTCTTCATCGGTGAGATTCGTCAGGTCAGAATAGCGGAGTCCACACATGCAGTCAAACACGAACACGTCACGGATATGTGCCATCCTTCCCCTCATCCTTGTCTTCAAGAGTAGTTCCACCTCATCGGGCGTGAGGCTTTCATCTCGGCTCTTGATTTTCTTGATGCGGAATGACTTGAATGGGTCGTCGTCACTGCTGATGAGTTTTCGTGCAATCGCCTCGTTGATGATGGCTCGCAGGTTCTTGAGTCTTCCTGATATGGTGGATTGCGTCATGCCCTGTGCTTTGCTCCAATCGGAGAATCGGTTGAGAAAGTCAATGTCGATGTCTGCAATGGTTGTGCCTTTCTGAAACTTCTCCACATGCTTGATAAGTGTCTGATAAGATGCCCTTGTATGCTCACCCCTATAAGCCGAATGCTCGTTGATGGAATTGACAAAATCTGCAAACGAGGCTGATGCGGAGATATGATGCAGAACGGCATTCTTCAACTGGAGGAGCGTGGGTGTCTGCCCTCGCCTGATAAACTCCAGTTCCACCTTTTCAACATCCATCATGCTCTTGTATAGATAGGCGTTGAGGTCGGCGGCATGAGGATGGTTTACTACAAAGCCGTTCTGCCATTGCTCAGGGTTAAGGTAAATGTTGGTTGAGAAAAAAATACGCTGCCCATGCAAGAGGCATTCAATTTGCACGAGGGCAGTTCCTTTCTTGTTTAGATGTCGTGTCCGATTATATACCAGTCTGTATCTTATTTTGTCTAACATTTAATGTTTCTTTTCTGTCTTTTTTAGGGTGCAATGTAACACACCATGTTACAAAGTTACAAATTTTTTCAGAATTATTTGTACGAAACCCCAATAATGACTATCTTTGTTAAAACATTAAACAAGGTATATAATTAAAAAAGTTTATGGGATTTATTACAAAACACACAACGGCAAAGCAGAGGAACATATTGGGAGCAACTATTGCGTTTGTTCTTTCGCTCCTTTTTAGCGGTATCGGAATACTTGTCATGCTTTATAGGGAATACTACCAAAGTAAGAAATATGTTTTTCCTATTGAGACTGACGATGTAATAAGATACTCTATTAGCGGTTCATTTGGCTGCATCTGCAATTCTATTTGCATTTGTTGCTTTTTATAAAAAAGAAACAATGTAATAACGCAACTATTTATAAATGAAATAGTTATTCCAAAGGGTCAAGAAAAAAATAATTTCTTGGCTCTTTTTTCTTTTGCAATTCCATGAAAAACAATAGGTTACAAAAATAATACAGACTTGATAAAGTAGGGTCTTGTTTGATAAATCTTTTGCCATATCTTTGCATTGTGGTACCACAAAAACTCTATCATTTACTAATCACAAAAAAAAAGAAAAAACTATGGCAGAGATTATTCAACTTCCAGAGAATGGCGGCAACAGTGGTGTCGGTAACATTCCATTCTCTATTCCACTCGGAGGTTTCGGTGGATTTGGTAACGGATTCGGCGGTGGCTTTGGCTACGGCATGAATGGCATTGCTGACCTCTTTGGTCTTGCAATCATCGCATCCATGTTTGGATGGAACGGCGGCAACGGCTTCGGCGGTTGGGGCGGAGGCAACAATGGTCAACTTGGCTTCCTTGCTAATCAGTTAAACAATGACAGCGGACGTGAACTGATTATGAATGCAGTCACTTCGCAGGGAGAGGCTAACCGTTCAGCCGTTCAGAGCCTTGCAAATGCTATCGGTCAGGACTTCAACCTTGTCAACAGCGGTGTGCAGAACGTACAGAACGCTTTGCAGTCCCTCGCACTCCAGCAAGCCGTCAGCGTACCTCAGATTATCAACTCCTTGCAGTTGGGCAACCAAACTCTTGCACAGCAGTTCCAGAATTGTTGCTGTGAGCAGAAACTTCTTACCACGGAGCAAGGTTATCAGGCACAGATTCGTACCATTGAGCAGACCAACCAACTTGGCTCGCAGGCTGACCGCAATACGGCAAGCATCGTAGGTGCAATCAGTGCTTTGCAGACCAACATGACCAAAGAATTTTGCGATGTTAAGGAGCGTGAACTGCAAGACAAGATTACGTCTCTCACCGCAAACAACGCATTGCTCCGTTCACAGATTGACAATGCCAATCAGACGGCTGCAATCACAAACTATGTAAATGGTCTTGTGACTCCATTGCAGAAAACGGTTGACACAATCGCTAACAAGCAACTTCCGACCGTTCCTGTTGTTTATCCAAACATTCAGGCGGTCAATAACACCCCATACAATGGCGGTTATGGCTTTTGGGGCAACGGCTTCGGTAACAACATCGTGTTTTAATTAACGGAAATAGGAGGTAAAAAGTATGACTTGTTTCAATAACGTAACAACGAATGCAGGGGGTATTCCGTTACTTACATCTACGACAACCACCATTGGTACTGACACCATCGACATCTCGTTAGGTTTTCGCAGAATTCAGCCGTTGGGTTACTTTACTGTCCGAATCTCGGATGTAATACCAACAGGCACAACTGCCACCTTGCCTATCACATTGACGCTGAACGGAACTACACGGGCTTTGACGCTGCCAAACGGCACACCGCTGACCGCAGCGGCATTGATTAACACAAGTGTCATATTGGTCTATAACGACCGTTTCAACAGTGCTTTGATGCTGATGTCACGTACTATTGCGTAAACGAAGTAATAACAATTAAACAACAAGACGATGGATTTTAATTCACTTGGTAACGGTAATCCGTTTTACGTGCTCCGCAAAGGAGAGAAGCCAGTTTTGGAAGTGGGTGTGGTAAAGAGCAAAACACAGCCAAGAGCCAAATTCCCAACGCAAACCCCGAACATCATGCAAGGTGTTCAAATACAGCAGGTGATTGATGTAACGGCAACCATCAACGGAAAGGATGAGACGTTCCCTGACATTCCCGTAAACGTGGAAATTGCCGCAAGAGGTAATGACACCTTTAGCGGCAGTCGAGAGGCAATGCTTCAAGCCGTAGATGCCATGTTGCAGACATCAAAGAAAGCAATCGACCAGATACCTTATCATAAGAGTGTCATTGCCGAAAGTGAAAAGATGCTGGAGGTCTTGAATCCTCAGTATGCTGACAACAAACGTCAAGCACGGACAATTCAATCTTTAGAGGAAAAGCAGAGGGCTACAGACCAGAAATTGGCGACGCTTGAACAGCAAAACGCTGAAATGCTTTCTATCCTTCGTTCATTGAATGGGTCTCCATCACCAAGTTCTGTTTAATCCGTTGTCTTGTCAAAAGAAAGAAAGGAACAAAATTATGGGATATTTGATTCTGAATACAGACCGTGACGATGAGATGAAGAGTCTCCGTCATAACATGAGGCGTATGTATCGCCACGATGGTACGATGCCAATGATGCGTCACGATGGTAGCACTAAAGAGCACTATTATCGCATGGGTTACAAGCACGCCGTAGAGGACATGGATGACGACTGGTGCGAGGATGAATACTACCGCCGTGCAAGAGATTCGAGAGGCAGATACGTTTAATTACTAAATTTTATGGGGGAGAGGGTGTATTTGCACACTCTTTCCCTTTAACTAACAAAGAAAGGAAAGAATCATGGCAAATACATTGATGAACTATTTGATTCCGTCTGACATGGAACAATACCTGTCATTCTACGGAATGCACTTCAACAAGAAACTCTGTGACTTTGCTGTAAGCAAGATGGAGAAAGAGGACAAGGCTACTGGTGCAATGAAAAAAATTACACCAATGACTTTGGAGGAGTTGAAGCCTATTCTTGAAAAGAACAAAGTCGAGGTCGAGAGCAACGATTGGTATGATGCCTTGTATTTGGCGAATATGGTCAAAGCGGATTATTGGGGCAGTTCAATCGAGGACGAGGCACACATGGCAAAGTACATTGAAGACGTAATTAACGACCCTGACGGATATGAGGGGATTGTGTTTTCACGATTCCTTGCTGATTGTAGTGCAAAGGGTGTAGTTATTTTCTGGGATATGCTTATATGAAAACAAGGTACATTGATATACCCGATGACAAGTGGGGCATTCTTTTCATCTATGATTTTGACATCATGGATGCAGATGAAATGGGTGGGATAATGGAGTCGTTCGGATTGCCTGAACACAAGATAAACGAATCCATTAAAATCCTTTTAGGGGTCAACACGGGTATGACCATTTCTCGCGAGGATTTGCGGATGAGTGTCATATTTGTTGGTGCCGCTTCGTCTATGGAGCAGTTCGCCGATACTGTCGCCCATGAATGCGACCATGTTCAAACCGCCATTTGTGATTACTACAATGTTCCTTATGGCAGCGAGGATGCCGCTTGGACGCAAGGGTATATCATTAGGCGTATCGCACATGAGATTAAAAACGATATATTAAGACATTAAACTTTATGGAAAGAGAAAAACTTTTACAGGAGCACAAGGTAACACTCGAAAGCCTTGTAGAGAAAACAAAATTCTGTTATTCGGAAGAGTTCTACAAACTTGACGAGTTTGAAAAACAGAAGTATCAGAAGGACAAGATGGCTACAGAGGGTCATCTAAGTACGCTGTGCAATATCCTTTGGGGTGCAAAGATTCAACTTAACGGAGGTCTTGCAGATATGTTTGCGTTAAGCCTCCTTGGTTCTATGTTCAACGGAGGAGGTTTCGGAAATCCGTCACCAAGTGCAGATTTCTTGAAACAAAAACTTGAAGAGGACGAGAACAAAGAAAAGGAACAAGTGTTCGCTATTCCTGTAAAATAGAAAACAGAACCGAATAAGCCATTTTTATTTGGTAGGTGGCACATTGTTCAACTTAACAAAGAAATAGCCGTACAACGCTTATTTGTGGCGAAATACGGCTATTCTTTTGTTATTTATTATCCTTATGTTCTTTTACCCATCGCCAAATTTTATTCATTTCCTTATCTAAGTTGGTGTCGGTAAACGCAGGATAATTGATTTCCTTTTTACTTATCATCATCATGTTCAAAGCACAGATAAACCCTTCATAGGAATCTATCATCTTTTGCATCCTTGCAACTTCTCTTACCTCGTTGTCGTTCAGTTTTGTTTCCATTTTCTTGTTGTTTAAATTATTTAATCCAATAGTAACATCAGTAATCTTACAGCAACTGCTTTATGGGTAGTACACATAGCAATTAGTAAATGTTTGCCTTACCAATTCCATCGGATTTTCATTAAACCATGCGGGGACATAGTTGCATATTGCAAAAGTTTTTTTCAAGTCAAGGTTGAGTGTCGGTAGAATCTTGCTTATAAATTCGCCTGCTGTCATTTCGTATCTTTCCGTACCGTCTGCCTTAAAGTTTTCAAAGTGCCAATCATTGTCGCTCTTAAAAGGTTCAACGGCAATATACTTTGCATGGTCTTGGAACAAGTAAGACTGTGCTCCGTATGATGCACCTACATCAATCACCGTCCCGTCTTTTGGTATCATCCGTGAAAGGTAGTAATATGTAGCACCGCCGCACATAAGGTCGTTGCATGATATTTCAGCACTTGCCTCCGATTTCATTACCCGTTTCATTTCATTGTCTGGAATAAGCGAGCGTACATAGTGCATATAATCCGTACATACAGGGTTTAGAATCATTTCGGGATTAACCCTTTTTACAATAGGCTCACGATTGCCTATCCAGTCTTTGTGTTTTTGCTTTAATTCAGGTATAGACAACTTTGCATCTGTTTCTGACGAATAGAACCCCAAAAGATATTGGTCTTCGTTGTGATAGTCTTGTAGCACAAGTTTCCAGTCATTTTGTTTTGTCTCCATAAGCGTTATTTGTTTTGTTCCCTTAAATAATCGACTATCTTGGCCATATCATCAAAGTACAAATCAAAGGAATAGTAATCATCATCCATATAAATAGTGATACCACAACCATCTGGTGCTTCAAAAAATTCATAAGTTTCAAGAGATAAACCACGCCGAGCCTCTAAAGGTAAATTTTTAAGATTAGTGCGAGCAATGGAAATATCAGCCTGAATCATTTCAATTTCTTTAGATTCAAGTTCTAATTCTTCAGGAGATTTTAAGCATAGACGTCGATGGTGTTCGTCGATATTTTTTGTTACACTGTATTTCACGCCATTTGTCTGTTCATCTGTTTGAAAATTATCAGGATAATCGAATGTATTATTGGATTCAAGATAAATGCCAAAATCATTGCAAGCACGGCAACAAATTTCTTGAAAATCCAAGCGATAATCAAGGTTGTAAAAGAAAGCGAGAAGATGAATATTGTTGAAAGCCTCATTACATTTAAAGCAATGATAAATCCAAGCGTTGCCGACAAAGTTTGGTTGAATACCAGTGCCATCTTTGCCTGTACCATTGAGATCGGAAGAGCGTCGTGTAGGGAAA
>CALAVF010000450.1 GCA_937892315.1 uncultured Prevotellaceae bacterium
GTGTCGGCTTACCCACCATGTCGGCATGATCCTCCACATCATAACCCGTAAACTGATAGAGGAATTCTTTCATACGGTCAAAGCGGGTCTCCTTTCGGTTACCGTCGGCATCGTAGGCACGGGCGGGTTCGCCGCCAATCGTCAGAGGGAACGACATCGACACTTCATAACGGGGCATAAACTCATAGCCTGCGCGAACCTGCACATAGTCACCGATGGGTGATGCCAGGTCGATGCCGATGCCGGTGGTTCCGGCCGTCACCGAGAGATCCAGGTGCTGCAGGATGTTGTGCTCCTTCCAGTATTGTAACACAGGAATATACTCAGACGGTTTATCCTCGTTCAACAACCGCAGATTCTGAGAGGCCTGGGGCTGATCTTTAGATTGTGCCTGCGTCTGAACTTGTGCCTGGGTGGTCAGGACCATACAGGCGACAACTGTCATACTTACGATTCTTTTCATATCATCTACATTTAATTAATATCTCTTTACTTCATCCGCCAACGGCCGTCCTTCTCCACCATCGGCACCACGATCTCCTCATTGGTGGAATCACCGAAACAGAGTGTCAGGAACACGTTGGTATAGGAGAGAGAACTGTCTCTCACAGCCCTTACGACACGTACCTCACGGATACCGCGATGTGCCTCCTGCTGCTGCGCCATGAACTGACGGCAGTTGTCGGTTTGCTGGTCGTAATAAGAGGCCTGTCCCTCCCGGTACTGACGCCCCAGATAGTCGGGCATATCGACACCCTCCAGGAACTGCTCGTACTCCCCGTGTATCAGATGGTCGTAATAGCCTTTCGCAGCCAGGGAAGCCATCTCCTCGGGCGTCGGCGATCCGCAGGATCCCAGCCCCAGGATCCCCAGGATTCCCAGGATCCCCAGGAGGCCTGGGCGCTCTCCTCCTCTCTCCTTCCTCATTTCTGGCGGATAAACACATGGATCGGCGAGCCCGTCAGCGTCCAGTTCTCCCGGATCTTGTTCTCCAGGAAGCGCTTGTAAGGCTCCTTCACATACTGCGGCAGGTTGGCGTAGAAGATGAAAGACGGCACCCTCGTGTCGGGAATCTGCATCACATACTTAATCTTGATGTACTTGCCCTTCAGCGATGGTGGCGGCGTAGCCTCGATAATCGGCAACATCACCTCGTTCAACTTCGCCGTAGAAACCTTGTTGGTACGCACCCGATACACCCTCTGAGCCTCTTCCAGCACCTTGAAGATACGCTGCTTCGTCACCGCCGACGCAAAGATGATCTGGAAGTCGGTGAACGGAGCGAAACGGTCGCGGATGGCTTTCTCGAAGTAGCGAATCGCCTCGTTCGACTTGTTCTCTACAAGATCCCACTTGTTCACCACCACCACCAGTCCCTTCTGGTTCTTTTGCACCAGTTGGAAGATGTTGATGTCCTGACCCTCAATGCCTCGGGTGGCATCCACCATCAGCACACACACGTCAGAGTTCTCGATGGCACGAATGCTACGCATCACCGAATAATACTCCAAGTCCTCCGTCACCTTGTTCTTCTTGCGGATGCCCGCCGTATCGACCAGATAGAAGTTGAAGCCAAACTTCTCATACTTCGTGTAGATGGAATCACGCGTCGTGCCAGCAATGTCGGTCACCACGTTGCGGTTGTCGTCCAGAAAAGCGTTGATGAGCGACGACTTGCCCGCATTCGGACGACCCACCACCGCGATTCTCGGAATGTCCTCCTCTATCGCCTCCGTCATTTCCTTCGTGAAACTTGCCACCAACGCATCCAGCAATTCGCCCGTGCCGCTACCCGTGATGGCACTCACACACACAGGGTCGCCCAACCCGAGGCTGTAGAACTCGGCAGCATCGTAGCGGTACTCATTGCTGTCCACCTTGTTCGCCACCACAAACACCGGCAGTTTGCTCCGCCGCAGGATGTTCGCAACCTCCATGTCGAGGTCGGTCACACCCGTCCGCACGTCCACCATGAACAGTATCACGTCACACTCCTCGATGGCAATTTTCACCTGACGACGGATTTCCTCCTCAAACACATCGTCTGAGTTCACCACCCATCCGCCGGTATCGACCACCGAAAACTCCTTGCCAGCCCACTCGCACTTGCCGTACTGACGGTCACGCGTCGTGCCAGCCTCGTCACTCACAATCGCATGACGAGTCTTTGTCAATCTGTTGAACAGCGTGGACTTTCCCACATTGGGACGTCCCACAATCGCTACTAAATTTGCCATAATCTTTTCAGTAATTCTTTCTTTAAGAACTGATAGCCATTATCACCTTTTCGGGTTACTACTCACCGCCCCAGATGGCTCCCCCCATCCTCCGGATAAGGCCAAGGCGGCTCAAAAATCGATGCAAAGGTACGGAAAATTAGCCATATACGCATTCACCACTGTCAAAAACTTCAATTATCGGAATAAATTACCATTCTTCATCGCCTTTTTTCGCCTTTCCGAACTGCTTTGTGACGAAAAACCCCCAAACCGTACCCCTCGACTACGACATAGGGTGTATCATCTTTACCCAAAGCCCTTCAACATAATTACGATGAAAGGCTGGCATTATTTTTTCAAGTTCACATTGGGTCATACTAATGCGTCAACCTATTCTCAACGACATGAGATTCATTATTTTATTGTCCAAGCACAATTAGCGGTCTCTATAAAAGAAGATTTTTTGTGTTACAATGACATATTTTTCAATCATTCTGATGGAAGAATGAAACAAAATCCCTATCTTTGCAATGTTTATGTGACAAACTCTTTCCATGAGACATCCTTTCCGTTTATCAATCCTTTTCGCCTTTTTGGCATTCGCTTTCACCTTGTCCTGTTCAAAGGAGAAACTTCCTTATGACAAGGCCGTTTTCTCACCTCTTGAATACGTCGGAACACCCGAAGGTTCCTTCGACCCCTCGACCCAATACTACAATCCCGTGATACCTGGGTTCTATCCTGACCCCAGCATCTGCCGGGTGGAGGACGACTACTATATGGTGAACTCCACCTTCGGCTACTATCCCGGAATACCTGTCTGGCATTCAACGGACCTTGTCCATTGGGAACAGTGCGGTTCGGCGCTGTACCGTAACAGCCAGATGCCGATATCCAATACCAGCATCGTCCTGGCAGTCTTCGCTCCTCAGATATCCTACAACCCGGCCAACAAACTTTTCTATATCATAAACACCATTGTCGGCGGTTCGGGGAATTTCTTCATTACAAGCGAAGATCCCAAAAGCGGCATTTGGAGCGATCCTGTAATCCTTCCGGCGGTTGTGGGAATAGATCCCAGCATACTTTTCGACGAGGACGGAAAG
>CALAVF010000451.1 GCA_937892315.1 uncultured Prevotellaceae bacterium
GTTGATGCACTTGTTGTAATGCACGAAGATGGCCGGAATATCGATGCCATAGGGACAGGGCATGCAATATTCGCACGTAGTACAGGGAATGGTGGGGAAACCCGCCATCTGGTCGGCAATATTGGCCAACAATTTGTTCTCCGCCTCGGTACATACCTCTAAAGGTGAGAACGTAGCGACATTGTCTATCAGATGGTCCATACGGTTCATGCCACTGAGGGTGGTCAGGATGTTGGAATAGGAACCCACCCAGCGGAAGGCCCAGCGCGCAGGCGATGTCCTCGTAGGCGTAGTCCTTGATGAAGCGGAGTTCCGCCACCTGCCGGTAGCTTTCGGGCAGGTTCTGGATGCCGGAGATCAGCTCGCGGACGGCCTGGTCGATGATGAACTCCTCTTCGGGCGTGGTGGCGTCCTGCACGTCCATCGCCTCCATGTCTTCCGTGATGGGCACGGAATTGATGGCGGCACGGCTGCGGCGCAGGTGGTCGATCGCCTCGTTCTGGGCGATGTTGTAGAGCCAGGTGGAGAAGGCGTACTGCGAATTGTACCGGTCGATGTTCATGAAGGCCTTCTCAAAGCTCCGCTGGCAGATGTCTTCGGCATCCTCGACCACGGATACGTATTTCAGGATATGGGCCATCAGCGAGCCGCGGTACTTCTCCAGCAGCAGGGCGAAGGCGCCCTGGTCGCGTTTCAGGGCCAGTTCCACGAGGGCGAGGTCCTCGAGCTTAGTGGGCTTCTCTCCAGTTTTTGCCATAATTGCATTCGGTGATGAGCGGGACGGAAAGCGGGCAGACGCCCTCCATCTCCTGTTTGACGATTTCCACGATGCGGTCGCGTTCGTCCGCTACAACGTCGAAGACCAGTTCGTCGTGGACCTGGAGCACCATCCGGCTCCGCAGTCTTTCGGTTTCGAGCCGGCGGCTGACGGCGATCATCGCCAGTTTGATGATGTCGGCCGCGCCGCCCTGGATCGGTGCGTTGATGGCGTTGCGTTCGGCATAACCTCTGACGACGGCATTGCGAGAGTTGATGTCGGGCAGTTGGCAACGCCGTCCGAACAGCGTCTCTGTGTAGCCTTTTTGGCGTGCCTGTTCGATGCTTCTGTCCATGTAGGCTTTCACACCAGGATAGGTGTTGAAATAGTCGTCGATGAGTTGTTTTGCCTCGCTTCGACTCACCTCCATTCGCTCTGCCAATCCGAAGGCGGAGATGCCGTAGATGATGCCGAAATTGGCGGTTTTTGCCTTGCGTCGCATGTCGCTGGTCACGTCGTGGATATCCACTTTGAAGATTTTGGCGGCGGTGGCTTGATGGATGTCGTGACCGCTATTGAAGTCCTCCACCATGTTGTGGTCTTGGCTGAGATGTGCCATCAGTCGCAGTTCTATCTGGCTGTAGTCGGCAGAGAAAAACTCCTCTCCTTCGTCGGGAATGAACGCCTTACGTACCTCCTTGCCGTTCTCGTCGCGGATGGGGATGTTTTGCAGGTTAGGGTTGCTGGAAGAGAGGCGGCCCGTGGCGGTCACCGCTTGATTGTAAGACGTGTGGATATGCCCTGTGCGGGGGTTGACCAGTTGAGGTAGGGCATCGATGTAGGTGCTGAGCAGTTTCTTGTAGCCGCGATAATCGAGAATCTTCTCCACCACAGGGTGTTTGCTTTTCAGGGCAAGCAACGTTGCCTCGTCGGTCACATATTGCCCCGTCTTGGTCTTCTTGGGTTTGGAGTCAATTTTGAGTTGGTCGAAGAGCAATTCGCCAATCTGTTTGGGCGAACTGATGTTCAGTTCCTGCCCTGCCACCTCGCGGATTTCCTGCTCGATGGCGTCCATGCGTTCGGTGAAGATGCGTGAGGTCTCTGCCAGCGAGTCGCGGTCGATGCGGGCACCGTTCATCTCCATGCGTGCCAGCACGGGGACAAGGGGCATTTCCACTTCGTCAAAAAGTTGGAAGAGCCCTTTTTCGTGCAGTTCCTTTTCGAGCAGATTTTTTAGTTTGAGAGTCACATCAGCGTCTTCTGCCGCATACTCATACACGTCTTTCGGATCTAACTCTCGCATGGATCTCTGTTTCTTGCCAGAGCCAATCAAGGTGTCGATATGGATGGTTCGGTATTGCAAATAGACCTCAGCCAGATAATCCATGTTGTGGCGAAGTTCGGGTGCGAGGATGTAGTGGGCAATCATGGTGTCGAACATCTTGCCTTCGAGGTGGATGCCATAGTTGGCGAGCACCATCATGTCGTATTTGATGTTCTGACCAATTTTCAAAATTTTCTCTGATTCGTAGATGGCCTTGAACGTGTTAACAATTTTTAAGGCTTTCTCAAAATCTTCGCCCGACCATCCCTCATGGCTCGGCACAGGAACGTAAAATGCCTCTCCTTCTTGCACAGCGAAACTCAAACCGACCAATTTGGCAGAAACGGCATCCACAGAAGTGGTTTCTGTGTCTAAACTGACAAAATCGAAAGTCAACAATTTTGCAGCCAAATTCTTCATTTCTTCCTCCGAATCAATAAGTTGGTAATCGTGAGGCGTGGTGCTCAAGTCGCTGAGATTTGAAAAAAACAGGTCGCCTTGTCCCTCGGCTGAAGATTTTGGCTCTTTTTTTGCCTCAGAAACGGGTGTTTGAGATGCCGGAGTGGGATTTCCGAACAAGTCACCACTGAAAAGGTCGGGTTGCTTGGGTTGGGTTGTTGTTTTGTTGGCAGTAGGGTAGGGGGAGGTTGGTTCGCCACCGAATACTCGCTTCAGCAACGTGCGGAACTCCAGACGCTCAAAAATCTCTTTTAAGGCTTCTTCGTCGATGGGTTCTCGTTTGAGGCTTTCGAGGTCGAGGGTCACAGGAACGTCTGTCCTGATTTCAGCGAGGAACTTGGACATTTTGATATCCTCTATGTGCTCTTCGACTTTCTTCTTCATCGCCCCTTTCAGTTGCGCGGTATTGGCAAGCAGATTCTCGATGCTGCCAAATTCGTTGATGAGTTTCACGGCAGTCTTCTCGCCGACACCAGGACAACCAGGGAAGTTGTCGGCTGAGTCGCCCATCAGCGCCAGCAGGTCGATGACGGCCTGTGTCGATGGAATGCCGTATTTCTCCGTCACCTCCTTGGGACCCATCACCTCGTAGCCGCCACCATGACGGGGACGGTAGATGCTGACATTCTCCGTCACCAACTGGCCATAGTCCTTATCAGGGGTCAGCATGTAGGTCTTTACATCGATGGAATCAGCCTTCTTGGCGAGGGTGCCGATCACGTCGTCGGCCTCGTAGCCATCCACCTGGAGGATGGGGATGTTATACGCTTTCAAGATCTCCTTG
>CALAVF010000452.1 GCA_937892315.1 uncultured Prevotellaceae bacterium
CCCTGCATCGCGGCCGCCGTCCGAAGGTGCGCATCATCCGTATGCGTAAGGTGCCGTTCATCGACTCGACGGGTATGCACAACCTCACCAACCTCATCGAGATGTCGAAGAAGGAAGGCATCAAGATTATCCTCTCCGGCGTGAACGACTACGTACATGGTGTCCTTGCCAAGAACGGCTTCAACGAACTCATTGGCGAAGAGAACATCTGTCCCAACATCAACGTGGCACTGGAAAAAGCCAAGACCGCATGAGGAGGCTCGCCATCATCGGTGGTGGAGCCGCCGGTTTCTTCCTTGCCATCAACGTGAAGGAACTGGTGCCCGACCTGGACGTGACCATCTTCGAGCGGCAACACAAAGTGCTCTCGAAGGTGGAAATCTCGGGTGGTGGCAGGTGCAACTGCACCAACACCTTTGCCGAGGTGACCGACCTCAGGCAAGTCTATCCCCGAGGTGCCACCCTGCTCAAACGCCTCTTCAAGCAGTTCTCTCCTGCCGATGCCTACCAGTGGTTCGAGCGTCATGGCGTACCCCTCACCGTGCAGGACGACCAATGCGTCTTTCCCGAGGCACAAGACAGCCATGCCATCATCGACTGCTTCCTCCGCGAAAGCCGTCGTCAGGGTGTCCACATCCAACTCGGCAGCAAGATAGAAGACCCCACCACCCTCCTCCAACACTACGACTTTGTCGCCGTCACCACTGGCGGCATGACCTCCTACCAACCATCCGCAGGGTCTCCCTCCCCATCGTGGGGGGAGGTTGGGGAGAGAGTCTGCCCCTCCCTTTTCACCTTCACCATCCAAGACCCTTCCCTCACCGCCCTCATGGGGTTGGTGGTTGACAATGCCATCGTCAACATCCCCTCCACCCCCTTTCGTGCCCAAGGAGCCCTCCTTATCACCCACTGGGGCATGAGCGGCCCTGCCATCCTCAAACTCTCCTCATACGCCGCCCGACACCTCGCCGAGCAGCACTACCAGTCGTCCCTCCTCGTCAACTGGACAGGCGAAACCAACGACGACACCATTCGCCAACACATCATCTCTCATATAGAACAGAACCCACAGAAACTCATCGACAATCTCCACCTCCTTCTTCCCTCTCGACTTTGGTCCTATCTCCTCACCAAGACCCAACTGCAAGGCAAACGCTGCAGCGAACTGGGCAAGAAAGGCATCAACCGTCTGGTCAACATCCTCACCAACGACACCTACACCATTGCCGGCCGCAGCCCTTACAAGGACGAGTTCGTCACCTGTGGCGGCATCTCCCTCGACAGCGTTGACAAGCAGACCCTCGAATCCAAACTTCACCCCAACCTTTTCTTCGCCGGCGAAGTGCTCGACATCGACGGCATCACAGGCGGCTTCAACTTCCAAGCCGCATGGACAACGGCATACGCCGTGGCAAGAGGCATTGCAGGGAAACTTTAAGCACAGAAAAACCGAAGGGATGGCAGAATCGTATCGTGATTCCGCCACCCCTTCTTACAAATGTCCTTCTATCCACAGCGTACAGGGGTTCGCTATGCTCCACCGCCTGCCTGTGGTCTTTCGTCCTTTCAGGACTACTTCACAAGCACCTTCTTCACTGTTCCATTGCTCAGGCGAACGATGTTGATTCCCTTCTGCAGCGTTGCAACCTTAGCACCAGAAACGGTGTAGATTTCAGCAGGAGCCACATCCTTTGCCTTTTCCACGCCCTCAATGGCATCTGGAATCTCCTGACCCAGATAATACAGATGGAAGTTGTCGATGATAGACCAGTCGTAAGCAATCGTCGTTTCCTTTGCCACACCAATTCGCAGGTCCTGCTTCTCACCGACCACAAACGTCACCTCGTTGCCGCCATAGAGACCGCGATTGGTCACCATGTCGTAAGCGTTCCACATCCAGTAAGGATAGTAAATAGCAGGATCGGCATCCGCATTCAGGCTCGTAAAGTCGGTGATGACCATATTCTGATTGCCATAATAGTCATAGTAGTACGAATCCTCTTCCTGACCCACAGCCAGCGAATCAGAAGCGATAGACACGAACGGAGCAGCCACATTGAACGATGCCGACTTCACATAGAGCAGCATGTTAGCGTGTTCGGCATACGTTCCGTCGTCGTAGTTCTGACGAATGGCAGCATAGTCGTTGCCGTCGCGATAGAAGCCCGAAGCCGTCAATTTATACGTACCGGCTGGCATGTCTGTCAGCACTTGATAGAGGTCGAACGAATTGTTATAGAACTCGATTTCTGCCTGCTGCACGGCAAAAGTTCCGTCGATGCTCCATGCGGCATACTGGTCTGCGTCGAACGAAGCATTGCCCACGATGCCTGTGATGTCCTTCGGATTCGTCTCCGAAGCCTCAAACTCCGTGATGGAAGCCTTCATCACACCAATGAGCGCCTCCTGATACTGTGCCAACGTCTCTTCTGTCGAACCCGTGAGACTTGCCACCTGCGAAGCCACCTCGCTGCTGGCAGCCGCTGTGCCCCATGCCTGAGCGGCACGAGCCGTCGCTGCGTATGCCACGTATGCCGTGTAGAGAGCCTGCAAGCCTGGCAACACGTCCACCACGGCATCCTCTGCCGCCAGTGCAGCGTCGATGTCTGCCACAGCCGCATTGTAGATCGACTTGATGGTCTCGTCCGTCTCACTCTCTGCCAATGCCTTCGCATCTGCCAGTGCCGTGAATGCCACTTCCTGTGCATAGCGGTTATTCACATCGACAATCAGGTTGGTCAGCAGCGACACCTTCTCGTAGTCGGACGTTTCGCCCGCCAGAATCGTTTCCAGTTCGGTGTTGGCATTTGCCTTGTCGCCAGCCAGTGTCAGCGTCTCGATAGCCGCACGAGCCTCTTCTGTCTTCTCAGCCACATCGGCTGACATGTCATATTCTGTGCCATAGTACATCAGTCGGAAGTTGGTCACGCAGAACCAGCCCTCATACTGCACACCGTTCGTCGTAGAAGTGGCGCCGATGGTCAGCACACCACTTTCGCCCACATACACCTTGTCCGTCGTGAGCGTCTCCCAGTTGGCACGACCCGTGTCGTCGCCGCTCCAGGCGAGGGAGGCAGGAATGGCAGACACCTTCGTCACGCCACCCGAGATGCCATACACACGGTTGTCCGTCGGCAGCGAAGAAGAAGCCATGTCGGCACTCACCTCATAGTAGCCGACAGGCAGCCCCGTGAGCGTCTGCTGAATGTCCAGCACACCACCCTCCACGGTCGAAGAGTGGAAGAGGTTTGCCGTTGTGCGGCCATTCGTATAGTAGAGTGTGCAGTCTGTCGCACCACGCAGATTCTCCGAGATAGACATCGTCCAGTCCTCTTTCGACAAATGGCTGGCAGCATCCTCCGGGAACACCAGATTGCCCTCCTCGTCCACCGTCGGCTCGTAAGGCTCGTCCACAAACCACGGGTCGTTAATCACACGCGTCACGTCTATCACGTCGCCCTCCTGAGAGAACAGGTAAGCCACCTTCGCAGCCTCCAGCGGCTGAAGACCCGCCTCAACGCCCGTCACCGAAGTGGGGTCGGCAATGGCAGCCGTCGCCGTAGCAATCGCCTCGTTGAAGGCAGCAGCGCCAGGATAGTTGGTATTGTTGCACAAATCCGTATAGTAACCTATCTGCTTCATGGCAGCCTCGTAGGCATTCACCACCTCCACGATAGCATTCTGCTTCTCCTGAATCTTGGCGATGGCAGCATTGATGTCGTCAATAGAAGTATAATCAGACGCATCACCGATTTCTTCCATCAGCCAGTCCACCACAGCATCACCCACCGACTTGAACGTGTCGCCCTGAGCCGCTGCATAGTCTTCCAACTCGCTCTTGGCAGCGTCCAACTGACCGCGAGCCACGATAATCTTGTCCTCCTCCGACAGTGTGCCATGCTTGATGTCCATAATCAACTCAATCTGGTCTGCCGTCAATGCCGTGGCATACAGACTCAGGTCGTCATAGCCGAAAGCAGGGTCGGGGTCTGCCCAGCCCCACTGGGCAGCACCGCCCACATAGAGGTTGTCATATTTGTAGAGATGCGTGAAGAAATTGCCCTCGCCACCAAAGTCAGCCTTCGTGTTCCACTCGTTCATCACCTTTCCGTCCACATACAGTTTCGTCACCGCACCATAGTTCTCAAACACCATTGCCACATGATGCCAGCCACCCTCTTTCAGCCAATCGACCGAAACGGCGTTGGTACCATTGGCATTTTCCGTGTCAGGGAAGTCATCCCAGAAGCCAGCCGTGTTGATCTGCATCCACAGACGTGCATTGACCGACAGCATGGGCCATGACCATGTCTGCCAAGAGTCCTGACTGTTGTAAGCCGTACAGAGCACCGAATACCAGTAGTAAGGCACATCCACGCCATCCACCTGGAAGCCGGCAGGACCCTGCTCGTTGGCGTCGGTCGAATAGACCCAGAAGGCAAAACTGACACCACCATCCGACTTCTCGGCAGCCCGCTTGAAGCCATCCTGTGTAATCACCAAATAGTTCGTGTGTTGAGCACCCGTAAATTCAGGGTCGTTCATGTAGTAGGTGCCAAAGTTGGGGTCGTCCGACACACGCAGTTCACCCGAACCTATCTGCTGACCATTCACATCAGCCACCGTTGTGGCACCCTCGAAGTCGCATGTCCAAACTGCATTGGGCAGGGTTTGTGCTTGAGCCGAAAGCCCCCAAGCCAACAAACCCGCAAGGAGTAGATTTTGCTTCATAATCGTTTGTTATTAAAAAGTTAGTTAGATTGTTCCATATTTTGCCACAAAGGTAAACAAAAAAAGTCAAACAAAACGAGTTTTTACCACATTATTATAAAAATATACTCCATAAACCCATCGTCATCCCCTCGACACGAGTGAATTCAACACCCCGACACGTATCCATTCAACACCTCGACACGAATTGATACGCATCGAGGTAACAACTTGTGCTTTTTTACAGAAACAAAAAGGGTGGCGACCCTTTGCAGAGCCGCCACCCACATATAATCATTGCGAAAAGTTTACTTTACAAGCACCTTGCGTACAGAACCATCAGCACCCTTCACGATGTTGATGCCCTTCTGCAGCGTTGCAACCTTAGCACCAGTGATGGTGTAGATAGCAGCAGGAGCGGCTGTAGCAGCAGGAGCGACAGAAGCGATGCTTACACCTCCTGTTGGTTCCTTAGAACTGTTAGCGCCGTAGTAAGTCAAAGTGAAGTTATCGAAGATAGCCCAGTCAGAAGAGATAGTAACATCCTTCTTCACACCAATGCGGAGTTTGCCATCCTCACCAACCTTTACAATGACGGAGTTGTACTCATCTGTTGGAGCATAATAGCCAGCCTCGAACCAATTAGTTGCAGCAGCCATTGTGTTAGGAACAACATTGCCAGAACCAACACTGCTTGTATCACCACCAAGACCAGCAGAAACCATTCCTGCACAGATGCTCATGATAGGAGCGGAAGATTCAGCACCTTCACCTACTGCATAAAGAACGGTGTTGTAAGCAGGAGTGCCGTCTTCTGTCTGAGTATTGTTATAGTCATTCTCAGCAGAACCCTGACGATAGTAACCGTAGCAAGCCACCTTATATGTACCTGCTGGCAGACCAGCGATGTCCTGATACACATCAAAATTCTTGTTGTAACACTCAGCATTGGTAGAAGTAGTACCACCTGCACCAAAACCAGAAGACCAACCAGTAAAGTCACCTACTGTGTCGAATGTAGAGTTGATAATCAATGCTGTGTAATCAACAGGATTTTCGTCTGAAGCCTCCTCTGCGGGAACTTTCAATGCAGAAATTGCTGCGTTGATCTCATCTGTCAATGCCTCAACCTCAGCGGTAGTCAGTTCAGAATAGTTCTCTGTCTTGGCAGAAACCTCATTGTACTTTTGCTGTGCCTCTACCGAAGCCGTTTCATAATACTCCTGAGCCGTTTCATCCAATGTCTCAATTGCCTTCTGCAAAGCCTCTACGGCAGCCACATTTGCCTTAGCAGCAGCAAGAGCATCATTCACTGCAGTAATAGCAGCCAACATCTGGTCACCATCTTCATCCTCGATTGCTGCCTCTGCTGTCTTAACAACAGCCTCTGCCTCTGCAACACCTGGCTCTGTGATTGTACCTTCGTTGTTTGCAACATAGTCTTCAAGTTGAGCAATCAAGTCTGGAAGAACGTCCTTCAGAACTTCAACAGACTTGCCCAGATACTTCAGACGGAAGTTGTCCCACAATGGCCAACGACCATCAATCGTACCATCCAAACACTTGATACCAACTGTCAGAGTTCCATCTGTAACTACACCAATTACCGTGTTGTCATAGTCACCACGAGAAAATGCGTTAGAAGCAGAACTCATGCCATTGGGTACGTAAACACCTGTTGCTACAGCCTCGCAGTTACCTTCAAGGTTCTCATCATAACTATGAGCAGCGATATTCTTCACTGGAGCCTCGCTTGCATTCAGATAGATGAAAGTCAAAATCTCATCCATCGTTGGGTCTTCAATGTAGTTGTTGTAAGAACCCGTGGTAGAACCTGTTGGGCGATAGAATGCCTGAACCTTCAGTTCGTAAACACCGTTAGGCACATTGGCAACAGTCTGGTAGAAATTGAAATTCTGATTCCAACGCTCTACGTTTGGATTGCTATCCAAACCACCCCATGCAGGAGTGCCAAGACTTGTATCATACTCCCATCCATTCAGACGGTTATCGAAGTTCGGGTTAGTCAAGAGGTTGGTGCAATCCATTCCTTCTGCCAAGCAGTTAGCCTTCACAACATCAATCATCGCAGAAATTTTGTCACACTCTGCCAGCATCTCCTCTGTAGAAAGAGATTTCTCTGTCTTAATCTTCTCCATGCCAGCAGGATCAATCAGATAATCATAAAGTTCATCTGCTTCCTCTCCTTCATAACCAGCCTCCTGCAATGCTTCTGCTTCTGCAATAAGAGATTCATATTTAGCATATGCATCTGCATTCTCTTTCATCTTTGCAATAGCAGCATTCAATACGTCATTGAAAGCAAGCACATCCTCTGCCGTTGTATAAACAGAAACATCGGTAGCAAGTACCTTATTGTATTCTGCAAGAGCATCTTTCTGTACAAAGTCCTCGTCTGTGTACTTCGGAGCATTCTCAATATTTGTCTTCACCCAGAAGTTATAAGAGGCTGCCGTATTGCCCAGATAAATCAATTTGACATCATCGATACCAATCCAGTTCTGTACGGCATTTGGCATACTGAGACCTACTTCAAGTTCGCCATTCTCCACGCGAGTGAATACTGAATAAGGAGCCATGTTGTTAGAAGTAACCTCCACAGAGTCCGTTCCTGCATAAACATAACTTGCTTCACCACCATTTGATGCAACAGACATCGAGAATTGGTAAACACCATTTGGCAAACCAGTCAAAGCCACATACAATTTACCTGTAAATGGATTAGCATCCCAAATCTCAAGGAAATAAGTATCATCATTGAACTTACCTGGTGTGCCATTGGTCTGGAAATTCTGACCTCCTGTCGTTTCTTTCCACACACCAGGACCAGGATTGCTATCAAAATCACCATCAGGGATATATGCATCTGTCAAATCCTGTGGGTTATCTGGAGTTGCTGCACTTTCTTTATAATCATTGATTTTTTTCTGGGCAGCCTCTGTTGCAGCCTGAAGTTCCTCTACTGTAGCAGAAGTGTTGCTATAAACACTCTTAGAATCAGAAACGTCAAGACCAAATCCCTCTGCTTCATCCAATGTCTTCTTCAGAGCAAGAACTGCATTCAGGATTTCTGTAGCAGCATCAAAATCTTCTACAGCAGAAGACGTATTATTATATACAGCATCTAACTTAGAATAATCATAGGAAGGATTTGTAGTCTTTGCTGCATCAAGAGCGGCCTTATAAGCAGCAGCAGCGAAATAGGCTGCGACTTTGGGCTGGAAGGTCTCATATTCTTCTTCTGTAATAAAGACCCACTCATCATAAAATGCTCCCTCAAACGAGTTTGCCACAATTTCCTCATCGTTTTCAACATAAGTGTATGTTGCTGATGGAACGTAAATATAAAGGCGAGTGTTTCCCTTCTCACCATTATAAATTTCAGCAACACCAAGGGTTCCTGTGTCGTACTCTGTATTCTTAAACTTGTAAGCCCCATTTGACTGCTTTTCAACAATCCAGCCATCTGTACCAGGATAGTCATCGTTAGCAGTTGCATTACTTGCATCAACCCACAATTTGTCATACGAGTTACAAGAAACGTAAAGCCAAGCGTTCTTGTCTGCATAGACGGAAGGGTAAATACCAAGATTCCAAGTGCCAGTCAGTTTGTTCATACGTACAGGGTCGCCTTTGTCAGCAACCGATGCACGAGTATTCCAATCATTATGACCTGCCAAGAAGGCACCAGCATCCTTGTTGTAAAGATACTGCGTCGTCGCACCGTCATCAGCCATGTCCACCGTTGCAGATGGTACAGGAGCAGTCCACTGTGCGAAACCTACCACGCTACACAACATGGTAGCCAAAAGAAGTAAAGATTTCTTCATAAAAGATTAGTAATTAAAAATTAGTATTGGTAATAAAGTTTGTTAGATAACTATTGTTTTTCAGCCCACTCAAGACCACACCACTATGCACACGATCACGCCTCACGCACACGTACATATATATATTAAAAGCATCAGCACATCAAAAAATCAATCGCAAAGGTACAGAAATAACCCTCATTTTCACCCCCTCCGAGCGTTAAATCTTGTTAAATCGCCCAATAAAGTCTTGACATTCCTCAAAAATGAGCCAAAATGACACATTTTGCCAAGTCCCACAACCTTCCATCTGTCCAATCCACAAAATCCACCCAACCGCACCAAGACACTTGTTTCCACCCCCCCCAATCGTCATTAGAACTCCTGACATAAAATTCATGGGCATTCGTGGTCAAAAGCCCCACGAGGTCCCGCCCTACACCCCTTCACTATTTAGCGTTGTAACAAAGAACCTTTTAGCCTTGATACAAAAAACGATTTAGTGTTGATACAAAAATCAATTTAGCGTTGTTACACGTTTTTGTCCAAACGCCAAATTGACTTTTGTCCCAACGCTAAATTGATTTGTGTCCCAATGCCAAATTGAATCGTGTCCCAACGCTAAATTGTTCATAGGATACGGGCAATAGAAGAATGAGGACAAAAGAGCGTGTCAAATCAGGAGATTCCGCTTCCTTAAACCCAAATCGGTCATTAGGAAAAGTGACTTACTTTTTGTTGTGAAATATAAGCCATGAAACACAATACGTCAGTACATTATTGTTTTTATGACGAAATTTCCATATTGACTGTGACAATTTGAAAGCAATCTTTTCTAATGACCGATTGGGGTTTATGTTAAAAATCCATCTAAAATATTTCTTTCTTGGCAAAACATTTTGATGTTTGACAAAAAAGATATAATTTTGTAGCAGCAAACAGAGATATGACAGCAACGGAAGCCATATTGAATTACGCAGTGGCACAAGGTGGTACCTTCCATCGGAAGGACCTGTTGCGTGAAGTTGCCCGCCAGCAGACGGGTATCAAGGACAGTGCGATTACCCTCCAGATTAACCGGATGCTTGCATCAGGCTCGCTTCGCAGGGTAGGTCATGGTGTGTATGAATTGGCTCATGACAGTCTGCCAGAATTCGTATATCAGCCATCAGAGACAGAAAAAAACATCTATTTGAGTCTAAAACAGAAGTTTCCACTCCTTGATATATGTATCTGGAGTCCACGGGTGCTTGCTTCGTTCATGCTCCATGTGCCAGACATCGGCTATGTTTTTGTGGATGTGGAGAAAGACGGTATGGAGACGGCATTTCATGCTTTGCAGGAGATGGAACTTGGCAGAAACATCCTACTGTCACCGTCACCCATAGACTGCGACCGCTATCTGACGGGGACTGATGCCATTGTGGTGCGTCAGTTGATAGGCCAGTCGCCATTGACCATCGTGGACGGCTGCCAAGTGCCGCGTATAGAGAAAATCCTTGTGGATGCCATTGGCGACAACGAACTGCTGTTCGCCAGCGGTTCCGAAATATACAATATATACGAGTATGCGCGTGAGAGGAATCATGTCAACGTGAGCAAACTGATGAGATATGCTTCCCGCCGCAACAGGAAAGAGAAAGTTGAATATATCATATACACGATAGACCATGATCAATCCCAAGAGTAGAAGCCTTGAATGGATAACCGAAACCGCCCGCCAAATGGGTGTCCGCGACATTGCATTGGTAGAAAAGACCATCCGTGCCTTTTCGCTGCTTGAAGCACTGACTCGCTCTGGCTGTCCCTTCATCTTCAAGGGCGGCAGTTCGCTGATGCTCCACCTGAATACCAGCAAACGATTGTCAATAGACATTGACATCATCTGTCCTCCAGGAACCGTCATAGAGGAATATCTCAGCCAGTATGCCGAAGAATACGGTTTTGGCAAAGTGGAACTCGTAGAGCGTATCTCGCGCACAGAAGTTCCGAAGCAACATGCCAAGTTCTACTACGAAGTGAGTTATCCCGGTAATGGTGGACAGGACAAGATACTGCTTGACGTGCTCTTTGAGGAAACACACTATTCCCAGATTGTGTCGCTACCCATACAGAGTCCGTTGCTGATGACCGAAGAGCCCCTTGTCACGGTCAGTTTGCCGAGCCATGAGGATTTGTTGGGCGACAAACTGACGGCTTTTGCTCCCCACACAACGGGCATCCCATTCTTCAAAGGCCAGAAGAAGTGTACGATGGAGATTATCAAGCAACTCTTTGACGTAGCCTCGCTGTTCGACATCACGAACGACTTGACTATTACCCGCAAGACCTTCTTGAAGTTTGCCAAGGTGGAACTGCAATATCGCAACTTGCCATCAGATGACATCAGGCAGGTGCTTGACGACATCTACCAGACCGCCATCACCATCTGTATGCACGGTTTGGCGAATCCAGATGAATACAAACTCCTGCAAGATGGCATCAGTCGTATTGGCAATTTCATTCACAGCGAAAAGTACACCTTGGATTCTGCCATCATCAATGCAGCCAAAGTGGCTTACCTCAGCCGACTTTTGGAGAAGGGGATTAACGAGATACGGCACTATACACCTGACGATATAGGTACGTTAGCATCACAGACTCTTCAACTCCCTATGCCCACCAAACTCAACAAACTTAAAAAGACACATCCTGAGGCATTCTTCTATCTAAATGAGATTCAACGACTGGGATAGAGTAAGGGCGGTTCTGTGCCGTGTTTTAATGATGGAACTTCCCCGTGGATGGGAGAACGAACCGTTGTGGAATATAACCGCTGTTTTATAAAGCGAGACAGATAAATAGGAATTTATGATAACTGTTACATTTTATTTTTAATGGCCGAAAAAGCAGAAAAGGGTCTCGTTTTTCCCCCTCTTTCGTCCCCATCCGCCCCAAAAACAAAGTTTTTACCCCATTTTTTTTGCAGGCAACAAGAAAAATAGTAACTTTGGCGACGAAATTTAGAACGGGAAAATTATGATATTATCTATCACTGTTACACCTATCATGTTTCTGTTTGCACTCATAGCACTCATAGCCTCCATTCTTGTTGCTTGGACTTACACCAAACCAGGCAAGAAGTGGCTGGCAAACCTATAGACTCAAAATATATATCACCAACCATATTGTTTAACTAATAATTCATTACGAAATCAACTATATGAGCAATGTCAACTATATAGATAGGATACAAGGAGAAGAGGCGAAGAGCGTGGCACAGGAGCCTGTGATGGATGCTTATGTGGCAGAAGCACCCAAATCACAGATTTCTCTTGATGGCTTGTGGGTGATGTTGCACACGCTTGACACGGACAGCAAGCGATGGCTGATGAACCGTCTGAGCGAGGACATCAAGCCACGTAAGACCATTAAAGTTCGACACAGGCATTCACTGAGCGATGCGGAACTTGAAGCCAAACTCTCTGGTCTTCCCTCATGGGATGAGGTGCAGCACCCCGATTTATCGAACGTTGATTTTCAAGAAGTGGAGAAGGCACTCGGCCGTGTAACGGCTAAAAACGTGAAAGAATGGCTATGATGACATTGCACCAGCGAGAGATCGTGGAAGTCTCTTTCCCGATGCCAGATGGCGAAGTTCTCATCCATCCAGCCTTGGTGCTATCGGGCGAGGATTTGCAATCAGAAGAAGACGGTTTGTTTTATGCCGTTCTCATCTCCAGCAAGAATCGCCATAGTGAGTTTGCTCTGCCCATTCACGACAATTGGCTTTCAAAGCCTTTGTCGAAACAATCATACTTCGTTACACACCTCGTGTCAGCATTTAAGCCAGAACACGTAACCCAAAGATACAATAACTATATAAAGGAAGCCCCCTTCGACCAAGTTCTTTCAAAAATCCTCAGCAGCATGTTTGACCTTGAAATAGAACTTTAGTTGAGGCAACAACCGAAAACAAATAGGTTTATGACATTTTCAGTGTTATTTTTTGGAACGACAGCCTTAGTAGGTGCAGCCTTTCTGGCTTGGACTTACACTAAACCAGGCAAGAAGTGGCTGGCAAACTTTTAACAGCATCTAAGTCATGACAAGAAAGTCGGATAACATAGCAACAGGACGTGCCGGGCTAATTAGTCCGAGAGTGTTGACCCTTCACCGCAAGAAACAACGAATGTTGAGTCTGGAGGAGAAGCAGCGATTGGTCGCACAAGCAAAAGCCACCTATGAAATACGTCTGACCTAAGATGCCAAAATGGCACCTTAAAGAAAAAAATCTTTAATTACCAACTCAAATGAAAAAAGTTTCACTTCTTTTTGGAGGAAACGAAGAAAAGTGGTAACTTTGTATTCACAAATAGTATATCAAGCAGATTATGTACACATCAGACTGGATTGTTATCATTGGTTTTCTCGCCATAGGACTGTTCGCCGTAGCAGGTGCGTTGTTCGACATGTTCAACGAAAAGCATCACACCATACATGAGGCTTTATAGCGAAAATGTTTTGCGAGAGACAGGGAAGATGCTGATTGATTCATGCAAACTCATCTTCATTTCTGCGTTCGTGACGAATCGGTTCTCCATAGATGTGACCTCTGACAACAACGTCACCTTTGCATGAGCAGGAGTTTTGTGTTACATCATAGGAGCGACACTCGTTCGACTTGCCGACCGTATGGCAAACCAAAAGGCGGAATCCAAGGAAGCGTCCTCAATAGGCGGATATACAAATAAAAATATTTAATTAACCATATTGTTTAACTAATCTTTAATTACTAACTCTTATAAAAAGTTTTACTTCTTTTTGCTTTTTGAGCCGCCGCTTTTTGAAGAGGAGCCTTTCCTTGAAGCTGATTTCTTGGATGGCGGGTTTCCCTTTTTCGCCCCGCCAACGACCTTTCCAGCTGTTTTAATGGCTTTCTTCCGGTTTTTGGAGCCGATCAAAACGAAGACAATGATTAAAACAAGGAGAATGCCTGTCGCAATGGCGATATGGGGGATATATTGGCTGAAATCCATTTTAGGCGCCGCGGTCACGGTAATCCCGTTAAAGGTGACTTTCCAGCCTCCGAAACTTCCTTCAACGGAGGTGTCTCCAACTTTGAGGGTTCCCCATTTGACGGAAGAGGTAACCTCTTTTGTTGAGCCGTCGTCATAGTTTGCGGTGACTGTCAGCCCTGTTGGGTCAAAACTCTCGCCTTCTGTGTATTCGGTTTTATTGGGAGTGCCTGAAATAGCCAAGCTAACGATGCTTGCTGTGGGGGCCGTCCCATAAAGAGAATCGGAAGAAGGGCTGGCCCTCCCAACGGGTGCGGCAAGGTATTCGGTCACCTTATGGTCTTCTTCGCTAAAGGTGACGGTTCCCCAAATGGCATCGACCCAATCGGGGAAATCGATGAATGGGTTGCGGTTGTTCGTGAAGTTGCGATAGACCAGGTTGTTTCGATGAATCTCATACTCATCAACTGGGTCAAGGTGGTGCCAAGCGAGCAAATCGCGAAGCAGCCCTAGGCTTACGGGCGAGTTTGATGTGGAGGAGATGGTGGATCTATCCGCTTCATCGTTGAGGGTTAGGTTTGGATTCCCTGAGTCGATAGAGCCGTCATCTAGAGATAGGTTATTGTATCTAGCTACCATGTAGAAACAGGCTCTAGCGATGTCGCCTTTGTCGCAGTCCTGCGGCTCAAACACCTGTCCCGCATCCGGCAAGGAAGAGGAAGTTCCTCGGTAATTCCCGGCATCATAAGAATATTGGCTGCCTGCGTCATTAGCCCTATTCGTGGGGTCTACGAATCCATAGGAGTAGTTGTTATGGGTTGTTGAGTTGACATAATGGTCGCCCGGCCAAAGATGATGAATATCGCCCCTTGCGCCATATTGGCCAGAATCGGTGTCATCAAACCCTCTTGATTTAGGCCATATGTGTTCGCGGTCGAACCCATTGACTCCGTTCGAGGAACCAT
>CALAVF010000453.1 GCA_937892315.1 uncultured Prevotellaceae bacterium
TTTTTCGTTTTGTATTGTGCTCACTTAATCGTACCGTTCACTTCGTGCAAGGTACATACGCACCATGACATTGCTTATTTTCTTTTTGCGCTCGACCATAAAAACAAAAAAACGTCCTTTTTGTTTTGTATTGTGCTCGCTTAATCGTACCTTTGCAGCATGGAAAAACTGATTAGAGAACAAATTATCGCTCTGGTGAGGAGCGAGGTGGTGCCTGCGGTGGGTTGCACGGAACCCATTGCGGTGGCATTGTGTGTCGCCAGAGCGACGGAGGTGCTTGGTGTTGTGCCCGAACGGATTGAGGTGCTGCTGTCGGCGAATATCTTGAAGAATGCGATGGGTGTGGGCATCCCTGGCACGGGGATGATTGGCTTGCCCATTGCGGTGGCGTTGGGTGCCCTCATCGGCAAGTCGGCGTATGGGCTGGAGGTGCTGAAGGACGTGACGGACGAGGCGGTGGAGCGTGGCAGGGCGTTCATGGCTGAGGGACGCATCGGTATCGGATTGAAAGAGGGGATTGAGGAGAAACTGTACATCGAGGTGAAAGTGTCGAAGGGTGCCGACGAGGCGGTGGCGGTCATCAGCGGAGGTCATCAAAACTTCGTGTTGGTGAGGCGGAACGAGGAGGTGCTGCTGCAAAAGAATGCTGCCACAGAAGGAGAAGGCGGCTGCGAGTGCAACTGTCTGAACATGAAACTGGTGTATGAATTTGCAACTACAGCCCCGTTGGATGAAATCGAGTTCATCCGCGAGGCTCAGCGGCTGAACGAACAGGCGGCGGAGGAGTCGCTGAGGGGAAACTACGGACACCGGCTGGGCAAGACGCTGACGCGTCCGCTGGGACGTGGCATCTTTGGTGACACGATGTTTGCACACATCATCTCTTCGACGGCGTGTGCGTGTGATGCCCGTATGGCGGGGGCTCCCATTCCTGTGATGTCGAACTCGGGCAGCGGCAATCAGGGCATCTGTGCGACGTTGCCGGTGGTGAAGTTTGCAGAGGAGAACCACAACACGGAGGCGGAGTTGACACGGGCATTGATGCTGAGTCACCTGACGGCGATTTACATCAAGCAGTCGCTGGGCAAATTGTCGGCACTGTGTGGCTGCGTGGTGGCATCGACAGGGTCGGCTTGCGGCATCACCTACCTGATGGGGGGAGGATATGAGCAGGTGACGTTTGCCGTGAAAAACATGGTGGCGAACCTGACTGGCATGATTTGCGACGGGGCAAAGCCGTCGTGTGCGTTGAAGTTGGCATCGGGCGTGAGCACGGCTGTGCTGTCGGCGATGCTGGCTGTGCAGCAGAACTGCGTGACTTCGGCTGAGGGCATCATCGAAGACGACGTGGACCGATCCATCCATAATCTGACCCGTATCGGGAAGGACGCGATGGACGAAACGGACAGATGTGTCTTGGAAATCATGACCCATAAGGCTTGACGCCGCCACCTCAAGCCCATGCAGGCTCGCATCCTCTTCCGGGGGTGCGAGCCTGCCTCTTTTTGTCTGGTGGGGGCACGTGTTTTTCCCTGCACCCGACATCACGTTCAAATCATGCCCAGATTCCATGAAATCAGGCAAGGGCTCCATCAAATCATGCTTAGATTTGATGGGACCCTTGCCTGATTCGAAATGCCAACTTCTTGATTGTCCACCTGACGGGCATTCCGAAATACGTTGCAAAGATACGACTTTTTTTTGAAAAAAGCAAGATTAAGTTTTCTTCACTTTTCAAACATGATTTTTCTTTCCTCCTCGTGCCACTTTTTTCGTCAAAAAGCACTATCTTTGCAACCGAAATTCTTAAAAAAGACAAATATGGCATTGAAAACTTTGATTATCGGCAGTGGGCCTGCGGGGTACACCGCTGCCATTTACGCCTCACGAAGTTCGCTGGAGCCT
>CALAVF010000454.1 GCA_937892315.1 uncultured Prevotellaceae bacterium
AAGGAGGGCTGAAATGTCAATTTCGTCGCGGCAAAAACGGTACGCAGGAAGCCTCGAAAGTGGTCTGAGTCAGACCGCCTCGGCGGTGTGACTCAGACCACCAGGGCGGTGTGAGTCACACCACTTCAAACGTGACGAGCGTGTCATTTTGTCCTATTGCGAAGGGTGTTTCCGAAGGATGCTGGGGAAAGGTTCTGGTTGTTTGCAGAGTAACGCCCTCCATCTTCTGACGCTGACACGCGGCTACCTTTCTTTCTCTACCTATATCTTCTTAACATACGAAACCAGAGAAAGATGGTATTTGCTTTTTTTCTGAAAAAACTTGCAAAAGATTTGTTCAAACAACAAAATTCCACTAAATTTACAGCGGATTCCCGACGAGTCTCTAAAATTCAAGTTGTCGGGTCTGTTTTATGACGAACAAGTACAAACTCATAGCCATTGACATTGACGGAACGCTGGTGAGGAGCGACCAGACGATTTCGCCACGGACGGTGGACACTCTGCTTCGTGTACAGAAGCAGGGCGTGAAGGTGTGCATCTGTTCGGGACGACCCGCTTACGGCATCGCCCCACATGCTGAAACGCTGCGGCTGGGGGAGTTTGGGGGCTATGTGGTCAGTTACAACGGGGGTGGCATCTGCAACTGGGCGACGAAGGAGGTGATTTACGCTCGGACGCTTGACCCAAGCATCTTGCCCTACCTCTGCGAATGCACCCTCCGGGGAGGCTTCCACATCCTCACCTATGTAGGCGACCACATCGTGTCGGATGTGGCTGAGAATCAGTATGTGCAGTTCACCTCGATGCGTAACAAGATGCCAGTGCGGCAAGTGCCGAACTTCTTGGAAGAAATCACCTACCCCATCTCGAAGTGCATGATCGTTGGCGACCCCGAACCGCTGAGTCGGATGGAGGCGACGCTTGCCCTCCACCTGAAAGGGAAAGCGGAGGCGTATCGCAGCGAGCCGTTCTTCCTGGAGGTGGTGCCCGAAGGCATCGACAAGGCGAAAGGGCTTGCCACGCTGCTTGCCCATCTGGGCATGACGCGGGAGGAGTTGATGGCGTTCGGCGATGGTTTCAACGATATTTCGATGATTGAGTTTGCGGGCCTCGGCGTAGCGATGGGCAATGCGCAGGAGGTGGTAAAAAAAGCCGCCGGCTTCGTCACGTTGAGTAACGAAGCCGACGGCATTGCTGTGGCGGTGGAAAAATTTATTCCTCGTCTTCCGGATACGCCTTGTTGACCGCAGTCAAGGCATTGAGTGTCTTGGGAAAACCGATGTATGGAAGCATACCCGTGAGGACAGCCACCATTTCCTTTTTGCTGATTTTCATGTTCTTGCAGCCGAAGCCGTGACTTTCCAACTGAGGCTGAGCCACGCCCATGGATGCCAACAGGCAGAAGGTGACGAGTTCGCGGTGCTGCATGTCGATGCCGTTGCGAGTGTAGAAGTCGCCGAAGCAATAACTCTCCAGAAATTCTACGATGTGCTCCTGTCCCTTCGGTGCATTCTTTTCCATCTGCTCGGCTGTGCCTGCCCCGAAGATGCCATCGATGTATTCACGACCCTGCTCACGACGATTCTCCGGCGTGGTAGTGCCTTGGTCGTCGAGCGGCAGTTTGATGTCATTGTCTTCAAATGCCTCGTTCATCTCCAGCAGGAAGTCAATCATCTTGGAGAATCCCACGTATGGTACGGTCTGATAGACGACCTCACGAATTTCGCGTGGCTTCACACCCACGTTGAGGCAAACATCCACATATACCTTAAACTCTCTCATGGCATTGCAGCCTATGGTGCTGGCAAGGATGCACATCGCACGTGTCTTTTCGAGCACAGGCTCCTCGGTCAGTTTGAGTGCCTCGTCGAAAGCGAAATTGTCAAAAATCTGTGTCAACTCCGGGTCACGCTTCAGCGTATTGACCGTGTTTCGCTGCGAAAAAAGTTTGCGAATCTGCTGACGCGCGTAGTCACTAATCTTGATTTCTTTCATGGTTATTGTGTGTATTTAAATTTCTTTTTCGCAAAGATAATGCTTTTTTCTATACAAAAGAGAGATTTTCACCTTTTTTTACACTTTTTTTTATGTTTAACGTCCCAAAAACCATTTTTCGGTCGCAAG
>CALAVF010000455.1 GCA_937892315.1 uncultured Prevotellaceae bacterium
TCACCATTCGACCGCCGAAGTCGTAAATCTTACCCATGATAGAGTTATTAGAAGCGATGCCGCTTATAGATGTAGCCTCATTGCTTACATTGAATGTCATAGCACGAGCAGCAGCGTCAGAGAATACAACATTGCTAATCTCGATGCCTTCCCCAGCAAAACTATCATCTGTCTGTACGTCGATGTAGAACACAGCACCGTTGTTGCCAGAGAATGCATTGTTAGTCAAAGACGTTGCCACCACACGGTGGATACCGTTACTGCGGTCGCCAGAGATGAGGCTGTGACCATCAGCACGTTCAGTCAGAGACTCGCTGACGAGTGTCACACCAGCAGGAAGTTTGATGTCGAACTGACCAGCCACGTATGAAGCAGCATTGCTGAGGTTGACGGCAAGACGAGTAATGCCGTTGCCGAGAGCCTCTGTAGAGATGCTTACGCCCTCTTCAAGTGTAGCGGTGCCACGTTCCTTAGCGAGAACAAGGTCGCTGCCACTTCTTTCGCCAGAGAGGATGATGTTGATGAGTGCAGTAGCATCCGCAACATTCAGTTTGCCATCAGCGTTCACATCGGCAATGTCGAACTCTGGAGTGCCCTCCTCAGGAGTGAGGTCTTCGTTGATGATATAGTCAACCAACTGAGTGTAGTCGGAGATAGACACCTTACCGTCACCGTTGAGGTCACCGAGTGTTACAGTGTCGAGGACCTTCTGAAGAGCATCAATACGTGCCTGAATTTCCTCGGCAGTCTTGGTGTACTCTGCGAATTTCTCCGAAGAGAGGTTCTCGTAAATGTCATCTTCCTCGTTATAAACAGACTTGTTATCATCGATATCGTTGTACAACTCGTTGATAGCAGTCCGAATGGCAGTACGCTCCGTCTGAATATAGTTCCTTGTTTCGAGAGAATACTTAGAATAGTCGAAAGACAAATTCCAGAATGCTTTGTTAACCACTTCATACTGAAGGTATGCATCCCAATAAGTAACGTCGTCAAGGTTGTTCTCAATGTCAGCAGGAATGGCTTCGAATTGATAATATTTATCTTTTTCCTGCACATTCAGATCGGCATTGTCAGACTCTATCTGCTTCTTCAAGTTATCAATGTCAGTCTGACGATCCTTGAAGTACTGGGTGTATGTCTTAACAAAGTCTGCCCAGCCTTCATCTGCACGGAGGGCATCACACTTCGTCTCGAACACCTCTACGGCAGCATCAAGTTGTGCCTGAAGTTCTGCGATGTCGGCGATGCGAGCGTCGTAGATAACCTTATTGTCGTCGTACTGCTTCTGGCATGCGTCAGCATCCTTGATAACATCATCAATTCTGCCGTCGATGTGGCTGATGAGGTCTTCAATCTTATCGCTGTAGTAGTCGATGTTGTCCTTGTAGGTCTCGTTCACATCCTTGCCCACAGCATCGATTTCTTTCTGGATGTCTGCCTTCACTTCGTCAAGGTTCAAGTCAGCCTTCACTTCGTCGCCATACTCGTCGAGTTGAGTGAGTTTCTCGCCGAGAGCAGAAACAGCCTCGTTGAATTTAGCGGTCTCAGCAGTAGCGATTTCAGACTCTGTATCGTAGAGTTTCTGAATCTTAGTGTGGAGAGCAGCAATCTCTGCATCCAGTGCTACGAGTTCTTCTGGTTTCACCTTGCTGAGAACAACCTTGTCAATCTTAGTCTTGAGGGCAGCAATCTCCTTCTTGACAGCCTGTGCATCGTCAGTTTCCTCGTTGTTGTACTTGTCGGCAATGAGTTTGTTGTACTGATTCTGAAGTGCTGGATATGCCTCATCTCTAATGTATTCATATTCATCGCTCTTAGCCTGATCAAGGGCTGTTTCGACGACATCCTTAACATTGTTACCATAAGGGTTCGCATAAATATAGTTGTCATTATGGTCTCTTTTCCCAGTCCACGAATTTGAATTTTCCTCTATCTTGTCAAGGATTTCCTGATAGAGTTCGAGGTCAGCAATGTACTCAGGATAAACGTGGTACTGGCTGATGGTTGCCTTTGCTTCGTCCAATTTCTCTTGAGCCTTTGGCAGACTGGCTGCATTAGCCACCATGCTCTTCGTCCAATTGACTTGATAGTTCTTTCTGAAATCATCAATAAGTTTATTGATTTCGTCGTACTTATTGAAGCAGTCATCAGTAGCCACAGCCTTCGTGAGGGCTTCCTGTGCCTTGTTCAGGTAATCTGTAACTGCTTTCTGATAATCCTCGACGACACTTGAGAGGTCATCTTCCTGAGCCAGGAGGAACTGGATGTCAGAATCAATTGCGTTGACAAGATTTGCAATGGTGTCAGAGAGTTGGTCGTAGGCAGCGGCACTCTGGTTGCTCTGAATCGTCTTGTCGATGTCTTCCAGTGCGTTGAGTGCATTGTCAAGTTTCGTGATGTCCTTCGCTGTCTGAGCAGCCTCGCCGTCCTTGATTTCCTTGTTGACTTCGGCAAAGTATTTATCTGCAGTCTTGACAACATCCTTATTGTTTTCTGTAACTGTATTGAACTTCTTGATGTCGTCCTTTGCATTGAGGGCTTTGACAGCAGCAGACACCTTTGCCTCATAAGCAGAGAAATCAACAACGCCGTCCAATGTGCCTTTGAATGCATCCTCAAGTGCCTTGATGCCTTGAGTCAGGGCATCGGCCTTCTTTACCCAGTCACCGTCCACATCATAGAGAGTTCCTTCAACCTTGGAAACCTTCTTATAATCGTCAGAAGCCTCCTTCAAGAGTTCTGCAATTTTCTGTGGATAATCATAGAGGTCATTGGTCAAGCCATTAGTCTTGCCATCAATGGCTTCCTTCAGCGTCTCGTTAGTAGCATTACTAAATGCCTCCTGAGTGGCAACAGCAGACTGGAAGGCTGCCTCTGTCTTGGCAAGAGCATCCTCGAAGTTCTTGTAGCGTCCAGCATTGTCTTGTGCAATCTGGGCATTGTAACCACTTGTCTGTTCCTTGAGGAGGTTGTTCAGTTCAACGGTAAGTTCAGTAACCCTTGCTGTAATTGCCGTATTCTGAGCGACAGACTGGCCACTGTTATAATAGTTTTCAGCATCGGCTGCGAGGGTGTTGATTGCAGACTGGATATCCTTCAACTGCTCCTGATAATAAGCCAGTTTGCTGGACTCGTCAGACGAAGAAATCTGGAAGTTCACATCGTTCCATGTACCCTGAAGGGTTGTTTCGATAGCATACTTCTGGCCCTTATTTGTTCCACCATCGCCATTGTAAGCCTTTTCGTTGGCAGGAGCGTCAGTGTCAACCTTCTTTGCCTTGTCGGTGATTGCTTTAATAGCGTCTGCAACAGCAGTCTTGTTAGCAGCAACGCTGGCAGTACCAGCCTTGTACATTGCCTCAACCTTATCCTTCTGGATGGCTGCGATATCCTTCTTATAGCCATCAAGGAGACCGTTGTAGTACTTCGTTGGACCTACCTTGCCATAGTGTTTGCCAATTTCAGTGTTGGCGTCGTCAATGCTCTCCACCATTGTCTGGTAAGCGTCGTAGTTTGTCTGAGCAGCCTTGACTGCCGTGAGAGCATCAGCAATCTGCTTGTCGATGGCTGCAAGGTCAGTCTTCCAAACAGACTCCTTAAGGTTCTGGTTAGGCTTGTTGTAAGCGTTATCAACCTTCTTCTGCAAATCAGCGAGTGCCTTATCGATGTCAGCCTTCTTACCTGCTTGAACCTTCTTTGCGTCTTCACTGGTGTTGGCAGCAGCGTCGCTCTTCTCCTTGGTATAGGCGTCATTAGTCTTTGCCAATGCTGTGTAGTAAGCAGTAAGGGCCTTTTCATTGTCTTGAACAGCCTTAATGGCGTTCTTGATGTTGCTCTTGCTAGTGGTGAGGTCAGTGATGAGTTGATCGACTTTTGCGATGTATTCCGCCAACTCTGCATTCACTGTCTTGTTGGCTTCAACTGCCTTCTGGATGAGGGTTTTGTCGGTCTGGTCAGAGAGAGGAGTATTGCTCTCACTCGTAGCGATGTCAGCCTTCACCTTATCGGCATCTTTTGCCAAAGCCTCGTATGCTGCATGGAGTTTCTGACCCTTTTCGTCTGCATAGTCATAACTCTTTTTGAAGTCCTTATCATCATCGAGGTCTTCGACTTCTGCATTGAGTTTGTCCAGTGCTTCAATCTTGTCTGTTGCCTGCTTTTCGAGGCTCTGGCGGAGATTGTAAGGTGCCATGTAGCCGAACTCCGTCTGAGCAGTTGCAGCGTCAGCAACAAGTTTCTTGATGGCAGCCTCGATGTTTGCCTTAGTGTCACCCAATGCCAACTTCTGCACATCGGTGTAGTGATCAACGGCATTATAAGAATCTTTTTCGTCAGCCAATTTCTTGTTATAGCCAGCATAAGTATCCTTCCAGTCAGAGATGTTCTTCTGGATGTCTTCGCCCTTGTAGGAAGAAGCCACGTCGGCAGACTTCTCGGCGATGGTAGCGAGAGCCGCATCGAGTTGCTTCTGGAGAGCGGCTGCATCGTCATAAACCTGCTTATAAACCTTCTGAGCGGCGGTTGTACCGTTCTTGAGGGCTGCGATGTTGGCAGTCTGAGCAGTGGCTACGCCATTGGCACTATCAAAGTCGGATGTGTTGTTGGCAGGAGTCTTGGCATCCTTATTAGCCTTGAACTTCTTCTCCACATCAGCAAGAGCGTCGGCGAGTGCCTTGGAGATACCATCCTCATAACTTGTGTATTGAGTTGATGGAGTGTAGTCCTGATAGTCAAGTTTAGCAATATCTGTCTTAGCCGTGGTGAGATCGCTCTGTGCCTTAGAGATAGCAGCCTTCACGCCAATGTACGCGTTTGCATAAGTCAAAGCCACTTCGTAGTTATCGATAGCAGTTTTTGCGGCTGCTTCCTTTGTAGGAGTATAATCAAGAATTTCTTCTTTGGCATTGTTCTTGCCATCAAGTTCTGTCTTCACTGCGTTAATAGCATCCTGTGCGGTAGTACGCTTCACAGTAGAAACCTCCTCGGCACCAGCCTCTGCAACAATCTTGTCAAGACGGTCTTGCAGTGTTGCGACTTTGTCATACTGTGCATTGATGGTAGCCTTGTTAGCGGTGTAAGTCGTAGCAACGCCTGTGGCCTTGGTTGCCAATGCACTGATAGCAGTCACGTCGTCAACAGAAGTGTACTTCTTGGCGTTCTTGTGGTTCTCCTCAACCGTTGTGTTCTTGGCTGCAATTTCTTTCGAAATTTCTGTCAGAAGGTCATTTGCGTTAGCATAGAGGTTGGAGTAGATGTCGTATGTTATCTTTTCATTGGCACTGTACTTGTACACTTGGTCAAGGAAGAGGTCAGACACAGCCTTCTGTGCATCGTTGTATGCCTTGAGTGCGGCAGCAACTGCATCAGCGTTGTTCTTGTAAACATTGAGGTAGTCGTTCTTAGAAGCGTTGATGTCTGCCTCTAAAGCATCTATCTTATCCTGAATAGCCTTCTGAGCATCATCAGTTGCACCAGCAGGATTGGCTTTAAATGCAGCAATCTCGCTTGTGAGAGCAGAGATTCGACCTTCAAACTCAGCCTTATTGTTGGGGTCACCATCCTGCATCTCACCCTTAACGGTGTTGAGATTTGCAGTCAAAGTGGCAGCACCGGTGTTAGCCGTATAGTTTGCCTCGTCGCTGGCAGCCTTTGTCGTGAGGGCAGCAATTTCTTTTGCAATGGAACTATTGTCAAGATTGTAGAGTGAGAAATTGACATAATTCTGATAAGTCTGGTTTGCCTTAAGGTCATTAATCTTGTCTTGAATCAGACCAGCAGCCGTCTCGTTTTCTTTCTTCTTGTTGGCATCGTCGCCCAGAGTCTCATAACTCTTGATGGCCTCGGTGAGCACGTTGAGTTGACGCTGAAGTTCAGCAATCGCATCACCGAATTTAAAGTCAAGGTCAACCACCACTGTTGTGAAAGTGAAGATGCCTGTACCTTTGACGGCAACGGCTACGTTTGTTTCTTCTGTAAGTGTGAGTTTCGGAAGATCAACTTTGCCATTGGCTGTGACTGTCTTGGAAACAGAGCCAGCAGTAATCGTAACAGAACCACCTGTTGGCACCACAATGTCATTAATGGTAATGTTGTAGTCACCAGGTGCAAGTTTCATTGTCTGCGTGATGACGGAACCGTCGTTTGACAGCACCTTACCATCATCTGTCACGGAATAGACACCGGTCCAGTCTTTTGCAGCGAGCACGCCGCCTACTTCCGCTGCGTTGGCAACAGCAGGAAAACCTGCCAAAGCAGCAAATGAGTAAACAATGCTTTTTTTCATACGTTTGTTTTTAATTGTTAATAAATTATTGTTTTTTTGTTATATTTCTTACACTTAATTTTACCGGTCCTGCATCCCTTGTTGGGGGATGCTTCTTCATTCTAATTCTGCGGTATATTCATAGGCGATAAAATTGGTTTTTTTACTTATTATATATAATAATGTGTAATTCGAGGCTTTTTGGGGGCGTTGGCAGGGTGGTTTTCACCATCCATTTTTGCCGCTTTGTACGGCAAATTACACCCCCGAAAGGGCAGAATACTACATTTCGGGGGCAAAGTTACGGATTATTAGCAATGTTTAACGGCTTTTCACGATGCCTAAGAGTCAACACTTGTGTTGCCAATCGTGCCACTCACTCGTGAGGCATACTCTCCGAAGAAGTCGTGACCCAGGATGATGGAGACGCGCAGAAGGAGTTCGGTGTCGATGGTGGGTCGCTTGAAAAGTTTGTAAACGTTGGAGCGGTCACAATAGAGTTTGCGGGCGAACCAACTGACGGTTCGCTCTTGACGTTCAAGTTCCTCCTTGATGAGTTGCCCGATGTGAAGTGTGGGCAGGCGGGTGCTGTTCTGCTCGTCCATAAGGAAAAGTCGGTGAACTTGCAAGCACCCCGGGGCAAGTTCGGTGGGGTTGTGTTGTCGGTGGTGTCAGTACATAACAGAAAAAGCGTGGGTGCATCGTACCTGTTGCCCGTCCCACTGCTTAAGGCTCTAGCACTGCCCCCTGTCAAAAGACGAGCAACGCCAGAAGCCCACGCAGAATATGTATATATGGGCTCCCTTTGCGTGGACACATACGTGTCGCCGCAAGGAGGGCTGTCTATAAACACATCCTATGAGGCATCTACCGCTGCTTTGTCCTTGTGACTCGGAGTTGAATGTGCTAGATTCTAAGCGGTCAAGAACAAAGCGTCAAAGTAAACGCTTCTAAAATTATGTATCCCTCCCACCCTGCTTCTGGCCATCAGAAAAAGACCAAAAATTCGTAGGGCGGGATAAGACGATGCAAAGTTAAGAATTTTTTATTGGGGAAAAAATTTTTGAGGGGGATTTTTTGGGGGGAGTTCGAGGAATCAAAAAAATTTTTGTATGAAATTTTGTCTGATTCAAAAATAATGCCTAATTTTGCAACAATGAATACAAAAAAGAATAAATCGAACTCATCGAAGCCTCAACTTAACAAACAATTAGAGCCAACGAGGCAGAGAAAAACAAAAGGAGGAGGTGTTTGGCAAGAGAATCTTGGCAAATACCTCATAGACATCTCAAAGTTTGTTGTGACGGGTGTCGTTATTGCATCTTTGTTTCAAGATGTAACAGACCAAACCCTTGTATATGCATTAGGAGTTGTCATTGCTGTTTCAACCCTTATCACTGGATTAATATTAACTAATAAGAAAAAGGAGGAAAATTAATATGGGAGTTTATATGATTTTTGCAGTTATCGCTGTGCCTTGTATTCTTTTCCTATTGTATTGTTTAACACCACGGGGGCATTTGTGGATGCGGCAGAACAATCTTTTATAATCGCAAAAGGAAAAGATAAGAGTATCCGTGCAATATGGTTCATTTCATATTGCACGGATATTTTTTAGAGGAGTTCGACTTTCTGGATGATGGGATGACCTGATTCGAAGCGGATGGTGACCTTGAAGTTGGCGAGGTCGCTGTAGATGTAGAGGGGGATGAGGTCGTTCTGCTTGGGCTCGTAGTCGAACTTGAGGCGGATGGAGGAGCCGGATAGGTAGTTCTCGGAGGGACGGATGGCTTTGTCTTTGTCGTTGACTTGGTGGAGGGAGAAGACAGGGTCGATGAGGGTGAGGATACGGGGCAGTTCGATGCGGAGTTTCTTGTCCTTTCCGGTGACGATGTTCTTGACACCGCTCTTGACGTCGTTCCAGAGGTTGCCATCGGAGGGACTGGCGTAGATTTTGATGCCGCTGGAAATGATGCGGGCGAGGGATTCGCCGTCCACATTGAAATCTTTGAGCAATTGCTGTTTGAGGGAGAAGCCTGCGGGGGAACCGCTGGATGCAGGAGAAGAGGAGGAGCGGGCGGCGGATTGGGCGGCTCGCATGTACTTATAATCTACATTGTCAATCCAGCAAATTTTGTCGTCGGTCATGGCGATGGCCCGGATGCGGGTGATGTCGTTGTATTTTTTGTCTTCGTAGTTGAGTTTCACCACGCCGATTTCGGTCTTGTCGTTGTGTTTGATGATGTTGACGGAGGGGAGTTTCTGCACGTCATACTCGTCCTTGTACATGTCGGTGTAGTGCAGACAAAGGAAAATGCGGACGTTCTCGAGGTCGATGTCGGAGCGGTTGTTGATGGTCACTTTGATTTCGTCGTCCTTATCGGCGAGGGTCCAGTTCATAGTGGGTTCGACGGACACGTCGATGAAGGACTGCTCGAGGAGTATCTGCTTAAAACTGCTGTACATGTTTTCTTCGCAATACTGCATATCGCTGAGCAGGCAATCATAGACGCCTTGGTTGCCCCGACGGAAGAAGTGGTTGAAAATTTCAGCCTTGCTCTGGTCGGTGTCTCCCAGTTGGGCGTAGTATTTGGCTTTGAGCAGGTTGGGACTGAAGATGCCGAAGCCTTCCATCGTGGAGCGATAAAGACGGAGCAGGTACTTGCCTTCGGCGGAATGGTTGAGGTAGGTGCGTGCCTTGTAACTGTCGAGCAGGTCGGTCAAATCGGCTGCCTGACGGGGGTACTCCATGGATGCCTGGTCGAAATAGGAGATGGCTTTGGCGTTCTCGTTTTGGGAACGATAGAGGAGGCCTTTGAGCACTAAGGCAGGAGCGGAACGGGAGGGGTAGAGTTTGATGTATTGGTCGAGGGTGGATTCGGCTTCGAGCAGAAGAGACTCGGAAACGCTCTCCTCTACCCCTTCTGGAGATGAGGGCTGGGCGGAAGCACCGCCTTGAACGGGGGAAGGGGAAGAGGAGGGGGGGAGGGTCTGGGCGAGGTTGATGAGGGAGAGGCTCTTGAGGAGGAGGGCTTCGCGGTTGGTGGGATAGTCTTGAAGGATGGCATTGGTCTGGTTGTAGGCATCGAGGGAACGGCCACCGTAGAGGTCGATGTAGGCTTTGTCTTTTTTCAGACAGAGGGCATCCCATTCTTGCATGTACTTGTAATAGACGGGGGCGTAGTCCTCCAGATATTCGATGTAGGACATCCGGACGCTTTCTATCTCGCGTTCCAGATTGCGTTTCAGTTCTTTCTGTTTTTCGTATTCGTCGAAGGCGGCAGTCTTTGCCTTGTCGAAGCCGCCTGAGACGGAGAAGGTGCTGAGGGTGGCATCGCCTACCATCATCGAGCCGATGACACCGACGGGGTTGACCTCGTTGGCGAAGGTGGTGGCACCGCTGGTGGCACTCCGCATGAGCATCCAGACGTCGTCGAGTTCCTTGTGCTGCTTCTGCAGTTCGTAGAGGCGTTGGAGAATCGGGAAGAGTTTCTTCTTCTGTTCGAGCACCTCGGGAGCCACACGGCTGAAGTCCTGACGTGCCACATATTCGAGGTAGGACATGAAGTTTTCGCTCTGGCATTGTGCCACCTCGAGAGCATTCATGGCTCGCACCGTTTCTTCGATGTCGTATTCTGCCTTCTTCGTGTAGAGGGCATCGTAGGCCGGTTCAAATTCTTCTGACGGCACATATTCTTCGAGGTCGATGGTCTCGACAGGCCAATAAAACCAGACTACAGCCCCTGCCAGTGCAAGAACTGCCACGATGGAGAGTGTCCAAATGATATACTTTTTCATGGCGATTGCTTGTTTGGGGCAAAGGTAGGGATAAAAATTTATATGGGCAAATGTTTGGGGAAGAAATGTGGGGGGAGGCAGGGCGGAAGCACTACCTTGAACGAGGGAATGGCGGTGGGGAAGGGAAGGAGAAAGGGGATAAAAGGAGGAAATGGGGCTGTGAGAATGAGGGATTCGAGCAGGTGTTGTTAAAACTAAACTTAGATTTTATAAAATTCAAGTTAGATTTATATAAATTTAAGT
>CALAVF010000456.1 GCA_937892315.1 uncultured Prevotellaceae bacterium
TAGCAAATTTTTCACTTTTCATTTTTCACTTTTCACTTATAACTTTACATATTATGAGACTATTCGACGTTTATCCTCTTTTTGACATAGCCATCGACCACGGCAAGGGCTGCCACGTGTGGGATGAGGAGGGGCAGGAATACCTCGACCTCTATGGTGGCCATGCAGTCATCAGTATCGGACACTGCCATCCACATTATGTCGAGGCAATGACCCAACAGTTGAACAAATTGGGCTTTTACAGCAACTCCGTGCAGAACCCTCTCCAGCAGGAACTTGCCGCTCGACTGGGCAAGGCTTCGGGGTATGACGACTATCAGTTGTTCCTCATCAACTCGGGTGCCGAGGCAAATGAGAACGCCCTGAAACTGGCATCGTTCTACAACGGAAGAACCCGTGTGCTGTCGGCAGAGAAGGCTTTCCACGGACGTACTTCTCTGGCTGTGGAAGTGACGAACAACCCCAAGATTATCGCTCCCATCAACGATAACGGACACGTTACTTACCTGCCTCTCAACGACTTGCAGGCATGGAAAGAGGAGATTGAGAAGGACGATGTGTGTGCCGTCATCATCGAATGCATCCAAGGAGTGGGCGGCATTCGCATGGTCACGAAGGAGTTTCTGCAAGGACTGCGTACCCTCTGCGACCAGCACGACACTGTGCTGATTTGCGACGAGATTCAGTGTGGCTACGGCAGAAGCGGCAAGTTCTTCGCCCATCAGCACCTCGGCGTTCGTCCCGACATCATCACGGTTGCCAAAGGCATCTGCAACGGCTTCCCCATGGGCGGTGTGCTGATTTCGCCAAAGTTTAAGCCTGTTTACGGACAGTTGGGTACCACGTTTGGAGGCAATCACCTCGGATGTGCAGGTGCGATTGCAGTGTTGGATGTGATTGAGAAAGAGCATCTTGTGGAGAATGCCGCCAAGGTGGGCACGTATCTGATAGATACGCTCACAGCAGAGATGAAGGCGGGCAACCTGCCGCATGTAGTGGATGTACGTGGCGAGGGCCTGATGATTGGCATCGAACTGGACATTCCTTATAAGGAGCCACGCAAACGCCTCATCAAAGAGCAGCACTGCTTCACGGGCTGTTCGGGCACCAACGTGATTCGTCTGCTGCCACCGCTCTGTCTCTCGATGGACGAGGCGAAGGACTTCATTGCACGCTTCAAGGCTGTTCTATAATGCATTACTTAGACAAATTTCGGTATTGCCCCGCTTGTGGGTCACAGCACTTCGTGGTGAACGACTTCAAGTCGAAGCACTGCGAAGACTGTGGTTTTACATACTACTTCAATGCCGCTGCCGCCACCGTCGCCATCATCGAGAACGAAAAGGGCGAATTGCTGGTGGCTCGCCGTGCCTGTGAACCCAAGGCGGGTACGCTCGACCTGATTGGCGGCTTTGTTGACCCAGGAGAGAGCACGGAAAAGGCGATTGCACGGGAAATCAAGGAAGAGACCGGCATCGAGGTGAAGGAGCACCAACTGAAATACCTCTTCACCCTGCCTAACACCTACAACTTCAGCCATTTTCTTGTCCACACCACCGATGCGTTCTTCCATGTCCGCATCCCCTCCTCCACCACCTTTGAGGCTCACGACGATGTGGCAGATTGCTGGTGGGTGGCAAGAGAAGAACTGAACACAGCAGAAATCGGCCTCGACTCCGTTCGCAAAGGCGTGGAAATGTTCTTATCGAGGGAGAATGGCTGGAAACGAATTTGAATAATAACTATAATTTCATTCACTAATATTTATAATTATTCATATTTATGGATAAAATTATTCATATTATAACAATTTGTTTCCCCAAAAAACATCGCCAAAGGCGATTCGCTGAATAGTTACAAAAAATCTCAAACAACAATGAAAAAACTCTTTTTACTGACCACCGCTTTGATGGCTACCCTCGCTGTCAATGCACAGAAAGCCAACAAAGTGCCCACCGAGGCAGAAATGGGTGCCTACGTGATGGTGTATCACAAAGACGCTGACCACAGCCTCCACATGGCACTTAGTTATGACTCCTACACCTGGACATCGCTCAACAACGACGAGCCTGTCATTTCGGGCGACACCATCGCCGTGCAGCACGGCATCCGCGACCCCCACATCTTCCGTGGTCCCGACGGCGGCTTCTACCTCGCCATGACCGACCTCCACATTTTCGGTTCGAAGGCATCGGCAGAGCGTGAGGGCCATACGAACACGAAGGTGTATCGCGACACAGAATGGGAACGTGACGGCCGCAAGTACGGCTGGGGCAACAACCGCGGGCTTGTGCTGATGAAGTCATTCGACCTCATCCACTGGACACGCACCAACCTCGATTTCTCGTCACTCACCTGCCCCACTGGCGTGACCGACATGCACGGCAACCCTGTGCCTTGGAGCGAAGTGGGCTGCGTGTGGGCTCCCGAAACGGTCTATGACTATGAGGCTGGCCACTTGCTGGTGCATTTCACTATCCGCATGAAGACGGGTGTGAACATGATTTACTATGTGTATATGAACGATGACTTCACGCAGATGCTGAGCGAGCCGAAGTTGCTGTTCGAGGCTCCGCTAAATGGTGACGGAGTGCCACGCTACACGGTGATAGACAGCGACATTGTGAAGGTGGGCGACACTTACCATCTGTTCTATGTGTCGCATGAGAAGACGGCCACAGTGAAGCACGCCACAAGCCGAAAAGTGACAGGCCCCTACGTGCAGGATGACCTCTACGATGACGGCGAGAAGCAGGGGCATGAGGCTCCGAACTGCTGGAAACGGCTGGGGCAAGACAAGTGGGTGGTGATGTTCGACAACTATAGCCGCCATCCACACAACTTCGGCTTTGTGGAGACTTCAGACTTCAAGACCTTCAAGATGATTGGCTACTTTGGCGAGGAGGGAAGCCCGATGAAGCGTGCAAACTTCAAGGAACAGAAGCACGCTGCCGTGGCTCCATTGACGGTGAAGGAGGCAAAGAAGCTGGAAAAGTATTGGAAGAAGTAGTGGCCCCCTCCAAACCTCCCCCCTTGAGGGGAGGCTTAGTGGGTGGTTGCTTGGAGACGTAAAAAACATATAATATATACTTATGAAACGTACATTATTAGTAATGGCGATGGTGGCCTCTGCTTTGGTTGCTAACGCACAGTCGCAACTCTATCCGCAGCACTTCGATTTGGCGGAAGTGACATTGCTCGACAGTCCGCTGAAGACGGCAATGGAAATCAACGACAAGCTGTTGCTGAAGTATGATGCCGACAGGCTGATGGCTCCGTTCATCCGTCAGGCTGGGTTGCACACCCAGACTTCGAGCAAGTATTATGGCTGGCTCAATCAGCACCCATCGTTCCCGAACTGGGGACTTGACAGCTGGAGTCTGGAAGGACACGTGGGTGGGCACTACCTCACAGCCCTGGCTCTGGGCTATGCCGCTGCTACTGACGAGAGCATGAAAGCACAGCTGAAGGAGCGTCTGGACTACTGCCTCAACATCATGAAGGACTGCCAGGATGCCTACGTCAACAACACGCAGGGACTGAAGGGATTCATTGGCGGTCAGCCCATCAACCAAGTGTGGACGGGACTCTATGCCAACGATATGACGGAGTTCAGGAAGTATGGTGGCTGGGTGCCGTTCTACTGTCAGCACAAGGTGTTGGCCGGACTGCGCGATGCCTACATCTATACGGGCAGCACGTTGGCCAAGGAACTTTTCCGTGGACTTTCGGACTGGAGCGTGAATGTGGTGAGCAAACTTTCTACCAGCGACATGCAGAACATGCTGGGCTGGGAGCATGGCGGCATGAACGAGACACTGGCCGATGCCTACAAGATTTTTGGCGACACGAAGTATCTGGATGCAGCCAAGAAGTACAGCCACCAGCAGATGATTGACGGCATGAGCACTGTCAACAAGACGTTCCTCGACGGCAAGCACGCCAACACCCAGGTGCCGAAGTACAT
>CALAVF010000457.1 GCA_937892315.1 uncultured Prevotellaceae bacterium
CAAGGGCAACGTAGTGGCCATGGCTGTCGGTGTCATCATCGGCGGTGCATTCGGTAAAATTGTTTCTTCTGTAGTGGGCGACCTCATCATGCCACTCATCGCTGCCATCGGCGGTGTGAACGTGAGCGACCTCAAGATAGAATTGAAGCCTGGCATCGAGGCTGTGGTCAACGAGGCTGGCGAAGTGGTAACAGAGGCCGTTGAGCCTGTGACTTGGAACTATGGTGCTTTCTGCCAGAACGTTCTCGACTTCTTCATCATCGCCATCTGCCTTTTCTTCATCATCAAGGCTATCGCTAAGGCTTCTTCTCTCCGCAAGAAGAAGGAAGCAGAAGAGGCTGCTGCCGCTCCAGAGCCAGAACCAACGAAGGAAGAAGTTCTCCTTGGCGAGATTCGTGACCTCCTCAAAGAGAAGAAGTAATCACAAGGTTTCCCGTAAACCCCTAAATCGACCACGACGCAGTCGCTTCACCGACCACGTCGTGGTCGATTCTTTGACTACGTCGTGGTCGGTTCAGAGGTTATGGAGCGACGCTTTTCTCGGCATCCACTCGTTCTTCTTTCTTAATCTTCCAGCCAATGATTGACATGAAAATCGCCATCAGCGGACTCATCAGATTGAAAAAGCAATAAGGAAGATAGGTTAAAGTCGGAACACCGAGCACCGTGGCTTGGGTCATACCGCAAGTGTTCCACGGGACAAGCACAGAGGTAACAGTCGCCGCATCTTCGGTGGTACGACTCAACAGTTTTTGTTCATAGCCTTGTTCTCGGTACGTGTTGCTGTACATATTGGCGGTGAGGACAATAGAAATGAACTGGTCGCCCGTGGCGATGTTGAAGAAAATGCCTGTACCGACCGTTGATGTGACCAAACTGATGCGGCTGTGAACAACGCTGACGATGGCACGGGTGATGCTTTCAATCATCCGACTTGCCACCATTGCAGCACCGAAGCACATGGCACAGAGAATCAGCCAAATCGTATTGAGCATACCTGCCATGCCGCCCGTGGAAATCAACTCGTTGAGTGATGCATCGCCGGTATCAATCGAGGTGGGACCATAAAAGGTAATGGCAAGTCCTCGGGTCAAGGAGGCTGCATAGGACAACGACGGCGAATCGGCAATTTGACAGAGAATGTGCGGCTGCAAGATAAGGGCGGTAATGCCGGCCATGACAGAAGAGGAGAAAAGCGTGATGAGCGAGGGCACTCTTCGGGCAATCAGCACGCCTGTCAAAAGAGGAATCAGCAAGGTCCAGAGGGAAATGTTGAATGTGCGAGAAAGTCCTTCGGTGTATTGGCTGATATGCAATGCGGCACGACCGTCATTGCCTAATCCCGCAAAGAAAAAGATGACCAATGCGATGAGAAACGAGGGAACCGTAGTGTACACCATGTACCGAATATGCACAAAGAGGTCTGTGCCTGTGGCGGAAGATGCAAGAATGGTCGTGTCGCTGAGTGGCGACATCTTATCGCCGAAATAAGCACCCGAAATGATGGCACCCGCCGTCCACGCTTCAGAAACGCCAAGTGCATGTCCGATGCCAAGCAAAGCCACACCGATGGTGGCAATGGTTGTCCACGAACTGCCCGACAACAGGGAAACCAATGCACAGATGATGCAAGATGTGACCAGGAAGAACTGGGGTGACATGATTTGGATGCCATAGTAGATAAGTGTTGGCACTACCCCACTAATCATCCATGAACCTGACAGCATACCCACCGTCAGCAGAATCACCAGCGTGATAGACACCTCGCCAATGGTCTTCATGATCTGTTTCTCGAAAGTTTTCCATCTCACGTCATACACCGCCATTGAGATGGACACACAAACCGCCATGCCCATCAGCAATGCAATCTGACTGCCACCCTCCAGCGAGTCGCTGCCAAAAAGTGAAATAATCACGGCCAATAGCCCTATCAGCACAACCAGTGGAATCACTGCCACCAAAGGATGAGGTAATCTCTTTTCTGCCATAAATCCGATTTTGCCTACAAAGGAACGAAGAAAAAATGAATTGACCTAACGAACAGAAGAAAAAGTGAAGTTCAACGTATAGAAAAGCCGCATGGCTTCCCCGATAAACACACAGGAAATACCTCTTCTCCCAATCACACAAATGCCATTCACGCCTCCTAATCCAAAAAAACACTCTAATTTTTCGGATTATAATCCAAAAAAATCATATAAAATTTTGGATTATCCAGCATTTTCACTACTTTTGCAAAAAAAGGACAGACAATGAAACTCATCAAGCGAAAACTACAAAGCCTCATTGAACAAAAAATGGGTGGAAGAAAAGCCATCCTGCTGATAGGTGCAAGACAAGTGGGCAAAAGCACATTATTCAAACAGATTATTGAAAACAAAAACGAATCCCTACTCCAACTCAACTGTGACGAACCCGAAATTCGGGATATGCTGACCAATACGAACACACAAGAATTGGGCATGATGATAGGTCGGCACCAGTTGGTCTTGATAGACGAAGCCCAACGTGTCAAGAATATCGGCATAACACTCAAACTACTTGTCGATAACTTTCCCCACGTACAACTATTAGTCACAGGCTCCTCTTCTTTCCAATTAAAAGATAAACTGAATGAGCCTTTGACAGGCAGAAAATGGGAATACCATCTCTACCCTATATCTACAGGAGAACTCATGCAGGATAGAGGACTCATAGGAGTTCGGCAATTGCTGGAATCACGCATGATATATGGTTCATATCCTGAAGTCATCACCCAAACAGATGATGCACGAAATATTCTAACGAACCTCTCAAGCAGTTACCTGTATCAAGATTTGTTAGCCATCGAAAGCATACGAAAACCTGCTCTATTAGAAAAACTATTAGTGGCACTGGCATTACAAATCGGCAGCGAAATTTCCTACAACGAATTGGCACAAACCATCGGTTCCGACTCCAAAACAGTAGAAAAATACATCGATCTTTTGGAGAAGTGTTTTGTTCTTTTCCGTCTGCCTGCATTCTGTAGAAATTTAAGAACAGAACTGAAAAAAGGAAGAAAAATCTATTTCTACGACAATGGAATCCGCAATGCCATCCTGCGGAACTATGCACCATTAGCACTACGCAACGATGTTGGTGCTCTATGGGAGAATTTTTTCGTCAGCGAACGAATCAAGGCAAACCACTACAATGGCAATTATGCAAAAAGTTATTTCTGGAGAACCACACAGCAACAAGAAATCGACTATATCGAAGAACGGGATGGAAAATTCTTCGCCTTCGAGATGAAATGGAATCCTAAAAAAAACAATGCAGCCATTCCTACTCCATTCAAGCAGGAATATCCCGTAGAACAATTCATCGTCATCACCCCCGACAATTATTGGCAATGGCTCTAAGCCTCTAAAGGGGGTGAGAGTCACACCTATGGTACACGTGTGACTCTCACCTATGGTATAGGTCTGACTCTGACCACTATAGAGGTTACACGAGCGTGCCGATGTTAGCATGAAACGCTCCTCTGTCTCATCGCTTTTATTATTCTATGCGATAAACCGTTCCATCGCCATTGTCTATCCATTTTCTACCTTTGTTGTCCAAAAGAGTTCCATCAGGTGTTGTCATGGCCCGAACACCATCTCCAAGTTCAATCGGATATTTCTCTAATTCCTCTTTCTGCTGCTTTTGCTTGATATCATTAATATCGTTCACCGTATCTCTGATACCTTCGTCTGCCGCCTTGAACGGATTTTTGACAATACGGATAAGAGCCACAGCAATACCAATGATGCCTCCCCATTTCACCCAAACAATGGCTGCATCAAAATTGTCAGTAACAAAAGCCCCGATAAGACCGGCCAACGCTCCTCCAGAGATAGCATATAACACGGTTTTCAGCAACAGTCCCAACAGAAACCTCAATACAAGAACCAGCAAACCAATGAGAATAAGTCCAACAACTATCACCACAATAATACCAGCACCGATGCCAAACCCTTCCAACATTCCCCAACGCAGAGAATAATCTATTTCTCCATTCTCTTTAATCCACTGCATACCTTGTGCATACACATAGCCTTCACCGTTTCCATAACGGATTTTATTCCAGTTGTTCAGTCCCTCCGAAGTAACTTCGACAACCTGCCCTTGAGACAAATAGCCAATGACCGTCGATTCTTCATTGTCTTCCGAATGCACTGCAATGTTATTACCAATAGCACGTTGTAAGCCACCCCTCCCGTCACATGAACAGAATAATGTACAAGCCCCTAAAAATAATAACATCGAAGCACATAAACATAAAAATTTTCTCATTGTTCTAAGATTTTTTAGAAGTAAATATTCCATTCATGGTTCTATTTTTCATGTACCGCACGAACTGCGTTGCAAAAAATCAGTTGTGCCCACATAAACTGCACACTTTCTCTCTCCGTATCAAAATACAAGAAATTGCAACCGAAGCCATCATCAACAGGAGTGCCACACCAATAATTGCCCTCAGGGTCATCTGTTGGCTCATATTTAATATCCAATTTTGCTGCTTCCTCGAATGAATAATTACCGCCAGTGTTGGGCAAAAAAATGGACATTTCTGTGGGGCCTGTCACACGGAAGCCATCACGTCCATTGACTCTCGCGACTGTCCAAGTGCATTGTTCCAAGAGTTCTTGCATTTCCGCACCTGTTGGCATTCTCCATCCGTCCCCCATCTTGACAACGGCAATATCGGCATTGGTTCCGCTCACATTGGTCATTCTCTTGGTAGGTGCTTTCCTTGTTCCCGTCACATTACCCAACGGGACACAATACCCCACTTCTTCTGGACGATTGGCTCCCACATTACACTCTGCCCAATTGACACTCAAGCCGAGGTCAACACCATAAACAGGGCGAGGCTCTTCTTGAACTATTGCTTCTACCACATCCGCCTTGTCTTTTTCTGATTCAGGCACAAAAGCCTTGTTGGCATTTGAATTACATCCTGTCAACGACAGCATCATCATGAAACACATAGTCATGATGGTCAAGGAAATAAAATTCTTCATTTGTTTTAAGGTTTTTATTGGTTTGTATTGAATCGTTTTTTCTGTGGTGAGCCGCACTAACCTCGGAATACGAAAAAAGCGCAGACTTGCCATCCTCTTACCAGGCTCACCACAAGCCCCTATACAATAATGGAGAAGTCCACGCAGTGAAGCGTATACTCCAATATTGTATAGGTGATTGCTCCATTCTTCTTTTCGAGGTGGTGATTCGGTAAGAGATTGAGCAAATAAAAAGTATGTGTTCCAAAGAACACGGTTGCAAACTTACCACATTTTTCCATTCTTTGCAAGCGTTTTGAGGCAAAAGTGTAAGAAAATGAAAAAGGCGGCATCTCAACGGTGTGAGAATGTCGCCTTTTGCAATGCTCGAATATGTTTCTATATTCCGTTATGCTGAGATTGAACTTGAGATGAGAATCAGCACAAGGAGACCGAGGATGGCGTAAAGTTCGGGGAACACGGCGAGCACCATGGTGGTACCGAATGCGTTGTGACCGCCGCCGATGGCAGAAATGCCATTAGCACAAACTTTTGCCTGACGAATGGCAGAGAAGAGAGCCACGGCACCCAATGCAAGACCAGCACCGAGAACGGCACAAGCAGCATACATGGAGATGTTCTCATTCACGAGTGGATTGAGGATGAAGAAGCCCACAAAGCCGTAAAGACCCTGTGATGATGGGAGGGCTGCGAGACCGATGTAGGAACCGCTGGCTGATGGGTTCTTCTTGAATGCACCGATGGCTGCATTACCACAGATGGTTACGCCATAGGCGGAACCGATGCCGGAAAGTCCTACTGCGAGGGCTATTCCGATGTACGCTAAAAGTACTGGAGACATAATTTGTTAAATTTGTTTTTAATGACCACACTTCTGTCACCCATGAGAAGGGCTTCACATGACATAGAAGGGGTCGGGGTTTATAAATGTTTATTGTTTTACTACAAAAGGTTGATATTCCTTTCCATTGCCTTCGAAGTCGGCATTCTTGAAATACTCCACAAAGGTGAGTCGCATCGGATGCACGAAAGACGAAATCATGCAGAGACCGAAGTTGATGCCGTGTCCGAAGAGGAGGATGATGAGCATGACAAGTTCGTGTACAACCGGAATGTCAGGACTCATGTCCATCGCAAGGCTGTTGAACACGGAGCCAAGCACACCGCCCGTCAATCCGAGTGCAAAGAGACGGATGTAACTGAGGAGGTCGCCCAGCAAACCTGTGGACATGCCGTAGGTTGCCCAAAGTCCTGCACCGAGATTGCTTCCCACACCAAGTGCCTTACCCAGAGCGGAATCTTTCTTGTAGGCATTCGGATTGTTGAGGAAGAAGATGCCAAAGGCGGACAGGGCGATGAGGGCATAAAGCACGTACTGAACGGGCTGCGACCATTCCACACCAAAGAGGGGGAAACCGAAAAGTATCGTTGCACTCAGAAGTGCCACAACCCACGAGAACTTGCCCACTCCATAGATGAAGCCATAGTTCTTTACCGCCTTGCAACCTGCCAACGTCATGCCAAGCAACACTTGGATGAGACCGATGATGACCGAAATGACCATCATGGGTGAATAGCCAAAGAAACTGTCCTTCATCGAATCGTTGATGAAGTAAGGTTGGATAGGCTTTATCCACTCCCAATCCACGGTAGCGAGGTCAATGCCGAAGAAGGTGCCTGTGATGAATCCGCAGATGCAGGTCATGCCACCCAGCAATGCACCAAGTTTGCCGTATGATGCGAAGTCTGGCTTTGTAAAGATGATGGCAATGCTGACCGCAAGAATGAGCAAGCCATAGCCCATATCGCCCATGCAAAGTCCGAAGAACAGCATGAAGAATGGGGCAAAGAACGGCAGCGGGTCGATGTCGTGATAGTTCGGCAGCGAGTACATACGCAAGATGGGCTCGAAAAGCGTGGAGAACTTGTCGTTCTTGATTTTGATAGGCACATTGTCGTCGAAAGCAGGGTTTTCCAATTCGTAGAAGATGTGTTCTTTTTCGAGATAATCCACCACCCTGTCGGCATTCTCCTTAAGCGTCCAACCAATCATCAGTTTTACCGCTCCATCGGCAATGTTCTCGTTGCTGAGATGTACCTTGGAGAGTTGGATGTCGTTCTCGTTCGCCACCTTGCCTGCCTCAATGGATGCACGGTCAACGGTGTTCACTTGCAAGAGTTGTTCGTGGATGCTGGCAAGTTGCTCGCCGAGTGTCTTGCGTTTCTCCTGATAGACGGACAGAGAATCGTCGGGCAGGAACAGGCGTTCCGCTGTGATTTCTGGCTCAGAGTCTTCATTCGAGAACGCCACGAAGTAGGTCTTCTTGTTGAACTCGCTGACAGGTGTGGCATAGTATTTTTCGCCCCACTCTGCCTTATACATCTTATTATTAACAGCGTAAAAATAGGGCTTATAGCCTGTCGCTTCAAGTTGACGGACAGTATCCCAACTGAACTCTCCGAATGGTTCGAGTTGAGCAATGGCTTCGTCCGTCGCATCGATGCTATGTTTTACACTATTTTCTTCTGCCAACAAACGCTCTACGGTATCAACCAAAGCGATACCCTTGGAAGCATCGGCAGGAAGTGGTGTGTAAGTCGTGGATGACTCGTAAGATTCGGCAGCGAAGTCGAGAGCCTTGAGGGCATTCTTGTATCGCTCGGCAAGGTCAAGACCTGCTTGCAGTTCGTCGCTGGTCGCTCCTTGCTGAAGTTCTTCCACATGAATCACTCCCAAGTCGCGGATGTCAGCAATGAACTTGTCGTATTCCTTGTTCGTGACAAGGAACGTAAGTTTCTTCATGTCTTGTATCATACACAGTCCTCCTCTACATCCTTTTTCTTTCGAGCCTCTTGCAGAGACTTAAGAATCTTTTGTGAAGACTTGGAGAGGTTCTCCTCGTCTTCCATGAATCGCTTGATTTTACGCACAGCCTCTTGATAACCTGGTATCTGCACCTTTTCGAAGAGGTTGACCTTCTGAGTGGTCTTCCGTCGTGCGTGGTCGAGAAGGGCGAGTTTGGCAAGAACGAACTCCCGTTCCACGGCAGTCTTGGCAAGTCCCTGCAACAGATTGATGCCATCGAAATACCACTTCGGAGCCGAGAAAAGCCCAAAGGGTTTCACGTCCAACTCGATGTTCAGCAGCACAGGCACACGAACACCTGCCACTTTCTTCACGTCGAGTTGTACGTCTTTCAGGCTGACAAGCGACGTGTCGAACTCACCCCACAGGGCATACATCGACTCGTAGCCACCAATCTGACTTTGCAGTTTCTTTTCCAAGTCCTCCGCTTCTTCCTTGCTCTTCTTCACCTCCAAACGCAACGCCGTCTCCTTATTCTTAATGATAGGGAGTGTGCGCTGTCGCATCTTGAGGTTCTTCTCAATCTGCTGAAGCGATGTCTTGTTATATTGAAACTTGATCGCCATAGATTATTTCCAATAAACATCCGTAAATTCTTTCTTGATGTTGACCTCTTCGAGTTTGAAGTATTTCTTGAAGAGCGACCACGTAACGTCAAGCATTTCAGTCGTATCGAGGTTAACGTCAATAGCAAGAAGTTTGTTGGCATACTCCTTCGCGAAGTCGAGACAACGATTGTCGTAGTCGGTCAAGTCGAAACCATTTTCCATCTTCGTCTTAGCATTGGCGGCGTCTGAATAAAGACGGATAGAAGCGTTCATCACTTGTGAGTGGTCTTTGCGTGTCTTCTTTCCTGCCACAAGTTGTTTCAGACGTGAGAGTGAACGGAATGGGTCAACGATGACCTTACCGATATCGGAGTCACGGCGCAAGTAAAGTTGTCCCTCGGTGATGTAACCCGTATTGTCAGGCACAGCATGAGTGATGTCACCACCAGACAACGTGGTCACAGCGATAATGGTGATAGAACCACCACCTGCACTCTCTGGGAACTGCACAGCCTTCTCGTAAATCTTGGCGAGGTCTGAATAGAGAGAACCAGGCATGGAGTCCTTGGATGGAATCTGGTCCATACGGTTGCTCACGATAGAAAGTGAGTCTGCGTAGGAAGTCATATCCGTCAGCAGCACCAGCACAGTCTCATGCTTCTCTACCGCAAAATATTCGGCTGCGGTCAATGCCATATCTGGCACCAACAGGCGCTCTACGGCAGGGTCTTCCGTCGTGTTCATGAATGCGATGATGCGGTCGAGAGCACCTGCGTTGGAGAAGGTGTTCTTGAAGAAGTAATAGTCGTCGTTCGTCATACCCATACCGCCAAGGATAATCTTGTCCACCTTTGCACGGAGAGCAACGAGTGCCATCACTTCGTTGAAAGGCTGGTCAGGGTCGGCGAAGAACGGAATCTTCTGACCAGACACCAATGTGTTGTTGAGGTCGATACCTGCGATACCCGTTGCAATCAGTTCTGATGGTTGCTTACGACGAACCGGATTCACGGATGGACCGCCAATCTCCACTTCCTTACCTTCGATTTCAGGACCACCATCGATAGGGTCGCCGTATGCGTTGAAGAAACGTCCAGCCAGTTGGTCGCTCACCTTCAATGATGGAGCCTTACCAAGAAAGACCACTTCTGCGTTAGTGGGAATGCCACCTGTACCTTCAAACACCTGCAACGTCACATCGTCGCCTGCAATCTTTACTACCTGAGCCAACTTGCCGTTGATGGTGGCAAGCTCATCATATCCTACTCCCTTTGCTTTGAGGGAGACTGTGGCCTTCGTTATCTGGCCAATCTTTGTATATACTTTCTGAAAAGCAGTAGCCATAGTCGTTATGCGGCAAGCATTGCCTTAATTTGTGAAACAAAATCGTTATACTGCTCGCTCTTGAACTCAGAATAGTTCATCTGCTTGCAGAGGTTGATGAGTTTACGGAAGAAGTCCACACACTCTTCGAAGTGTTCAAACTTGAAATCCGTCTCGCAAATCTCTGTGACAAGGTTGAGGATAGCCTCCTGACGTTCCAGCGAAGTCACGGCATCCACCTCGTCGAAGGCATCCTGCTGGAGTACCACGAAGTCGATAATCTCTGACTTCCAGAACACCACGTGGTAGTCAACAGGCACACCGTCATCACCCAAGATGTTAATCTGCTCGGCAATTTCCTTGCCACGCTGCATTCTGGTCTTGAGGTCGAGCACCTTTGGAATCCACTTGTCGTTGATTTTCTTTGAGATATACTCTGCAAACTCTGGATATTCCAGATACTTTGAGTAAGAATCAATCGGGTTCACGGCAGGGTAACGCTTCTTGTCGGCACGATCCTGCTCCAGTCCGTAGAAACAGCGAGCCACCTTCTTGGTGTTCTCTGTCACAGGCTCCTTGAGGTTACCACCGGCTGGCGACACAGTTCCGATGAAGGTGATGGAACCCACCTCACCATTGTTCAGATAAACATAGCCTGCACGACCATAGAAGTTGGAGATGAGGGCACCCAAGTCCATCGGGAATGCATCGGGACCAGGCAGTTCCTCCATACGGTTCGACATCTCACGAAGTGCCTGTGCCCAACGAGAAGTTGAGTCAGCCATCAGCAAGACACGAAGACCCATCGAACGGTAATACTCAGCCATGGTCATTGCCGTATAGACAGATGCCTCACGGGCAGCCACTGGCATGTTCGACGTGTTGGCGATGATGATGGTACGCTCCATCAGTTTGCGACCAGTATGCGGGTCAACCAGTTCTGGGAACTCGGTGAAGATTTCCACGACCTCGTTGGCACGTTCACCACAGGCGGCGATAATCACGATGTCTGCCTCTGCCTGCTTAGAGATGGCGTGCTGAAGCACCGTCTTACCCGTACCGAACGGGCCAGGGATGAAGCCTGTACCGCCTTCCACAATCGGGTTGAAGGTGTCAATGGTACGCACACCTGTTTCGAGCAACTTGAATGGACGAGGTTTTTCCTTATAGTTCGTCATGGCAAACTTCACAGGCCAGTGCTGTACCATATCCACCTTCACCTCGGTGCCGTCCTCCTTTTCAAGCACAGCCACCACATCGTGAATCTTGTACTTGCCGGCAGATACGATGCTCTTCACCTTTGCCTTACCTTCCAACTGGAAAGGTGCCATGATTTTAAGTTTCTGTGAGTTTTCCTCTACTTCTCCCAGCCATGCAGAGCCTTCCACTTCGTCACCCACCTTGGCGAGCGGCACAAAGTCCCACTCACGGTCGGCATCGAGCGGTTCAGTGTACTGACCACGCTTCAGGAAGACACCTTCCATCTTGTCGAGGTCGTTCTGCAGACCATCAAAGTTCTTCGACAACATGCCGGGGCCTAATTGCACCTCCAGCATGTGCCCTGTAAATTCGGCTGGTGCACCAACCTTCAGTCCACGGGTCGACTCGAACACCTGGACATACACGTCATTACCCACCACCTTGATGACCTCACTCATCAGTCGGTCGCCACCGGTTTCGATGTAGCAGATTTCACCCTGCTTCACAGGGCCATCAACCGACAGGGTCACCATGTTGGCAATAACGCCTCTAACAGTTCCTTTTGTCATTTTATCGTCGTTTTTTATATTTCTGATTGATTATCCCCCATCAGGTTTCTCACCTGAGGGGCTTTCGTCTGGAACTCGGCAGGCACACGAGCCTCGCCGCGTAAGCCTTCGATGATTTGGCGGAAAGTCTCCCTGCCCTTTTCCACATCGAGTTTATCCCATCGGACCAGCATGTCGAGTTTGCAGAGATAGGCAAACACAGCCTCAATCGAGAAGATATTGAAGAAAGTCTTATCCTCCAGCCAAATCCACTTGAAGGCATCAATCTTCTTCTCCTTCTCCACGGGATCCTCACAGTCCACAATCTTCATCAGGTCAACCACATAGTCTTTCTCGTTGACCAGATTGAAGTCCTTTGTGTTGTTCGTGAGAATCATTTCCGTCACCTCGTCCTCTCCCTGAATGTAGTCAGCCACATTCCATCCGTTCTTCCTTGCCAGGAAAGCGGTGAGAATGTTGGTGATGTCAAGATTGAGTTTGTACCACTGCCGTACCATCTTGTTCGGACAGGTCTTGATGGCATAACTGTAGAACTTGTACAGCATATCATCTTCGGGGAAGTACCCCTCCTTGTCCTTGTTGTAAGCAAAATCACGGGCAAACTCACTCATGAAGGCAGGGTAACGATGAACGTTGAAGTTCATCTCCCGTGCCGAAGTCATCAGGTCGACATACTGTTCCATGGTCAAGTTGCCGTGGTCATCAATCTCTGCCTGCGGATTCTTCAGCAGTTTGACCAGATTCGTGCAGTCGTTCTTGAGGAAGAAATAGTACAGCACCTTCTTGTCGCCGTCCGACAAGGTAGCGTCCAGTTCCTCCCGCAAGTCGGGAATGCTGACATCATGCTTCGTGTTTTCCAGCGTAATGTCAGGCAAACCTGCCATTAAACAATAGTAATTTCCCATTTCTTTAATACGGTTTTTGAGGTTTTATGGTTTAACGGTTTTACGGTCCTTTCGGTCAGACTGACCGTATAACCGCATGACCGTACAACCGTATAACCGCATTAGAATATCATTTCAACGAGTTGTGGACGGAGGAAGTTCTTGAAATACTCCTCAAACTCAGCCTCGCCAAAGTTCACCTTATAAGAGCCGTCAGCGGGCTGCACCGTGAAGAGCGTCTTCTGCCCGTTCACCTGCTCAATCTTCACGCCCTTGTCCAGCAAAGCCTTTGCCTTCTTGGCAAAGAGAGCCTTCAGGCTGGCAGCGTCGGCAGTCGAGATGACGATGTCCTCGCCTGCTCCCCACTTCTCAGCCAGTTTCAGCATAAACTCGTTCATGAAGTCCTTGTTTCCTACCACCTCGGCAGTTGCTTCCTTCACCACTTGGTCGCCCACAACGTTGGCGACCTCGCCCTTCAAGGCGTTCAGAGCCTGAGCGGCATACATCTTAATCTCGCTCTTGGTGTTCTCTTCCATGCCCTTGGCATTCTTCTTGGCAGCCTGTTCAATTTCCTCTGCCTGAACCTTCGCCTCGGCAATAATTTGAGCGGCTTTCTCGTTAGCGGCAGCAATGATTTTTTCTGCCTCGGCATTACCCTTTTCCACCCCGTCCTTCAGGAGTTTTTCGGTAAGCGCTTGAATTTTGTTTTCCATTTTTATTGATGTTTAGATAGATTCCGTTACAAATTAACAAAAATTTTTCTTAATATCCATCAGACTTGAAAAACTATTTTCTCAAATGAGTGAAAAAAGACACTTTCTCCCCTTTTTTTTGTGTTTTCTGTTTTTATTATTGAACAAAATCGAAGTTTGAGATTGCCATGTCAAAATAATTCCGTAATTTTGTCTACACATATTTATATATATAAAATGAAACCTCAAAAAAGCCATCCTCAACTACCCTCTTTGGGCATCGTCAAGTGCCCCACACTCGGTATCCTCTTAAAACTAAACTTGGATTTTATAAAATTCAAGTTAGATTTATATAAATTTAAGTTCAATTTTATAAAATTTAAGTTTGATTTTATAAAATCTAACTTTAGTTTTAAGAACGTATGCGGCTTTTGCATGTTGATGCTTGCTTTGAACGTACTTTGCAGTTCCTACACAAAGCCAGCAACAGCACCTTCATCTACCGACCAGGGAGTGCTGAAAGAATGGCGTGCCGCCACCGTGGTAAGCGACGAGGCAGTCAAGGAATTTGGCATCGACTCTTGTTTCAAGGCATATCCCATCAGCGATGCCATCTTCAGCAGGATGGATGGGAAGTCCTATAAGAAGAACTGTACCGTGCCTCGCTCTTCGCTCCGCTATCTGCGTGTGCTGCACCGCAATGTGGGCGGCAAGACGCAACTGGGCGAAATCGTCTGCAACCAAGCCATTGCCAACGACCTGCTGGAGATTTTCAGAGAACTTTACAAGCAGGGATACAAGATTGAACGCATCACCCTCATCGACGATTACGATGCCGACGACGAGCGGAGCATGGCTGCCAACAACACATCGTGCTTCAACTTCCGCGTCGTCTCAGGAACAAACAAACTCTCGAATCATGCCCAGGGACGTGCCATCGACATCAACCCCCTCTACAACCCCTACATCCACCTGAACAACGGGAAAGTGGAGCCTGCCAATGGCAAGCCATACGCGACGAACCGCACAGCCTCTCGAAAGATTCCCGTGACTTTCATCAATACATCCGACCTCTGCTATCGCCTGTTCATCCAGCACGGTTTCCGTTGGGGCGGTGCATGGAGAACCGTCAAAGACTACCAACATTTCGACAAATGAACACAGAAGAAATCCTCCAGCAGCACGGCATTCGCCCCACTGCCGTCCGAATCCTCGTTTACCGAGCCGTGCAACACCGTTCAGAAGCCTTTTCTTTGGCAGATGTGGAAACATGGCTGCCCGAAATGGACCGTTCCAGCATTTTCCGTGCCCTTCGCCTTTTCACCGAGCACGACCTGCTGCACGAAATCAACGACGGGTCAGGGCTTGAAAAGTATTGTGTCTGCCGTTGTGAAGACAGCCACCATCTCAACCACATCCACTTCGCCTGCACCCGATGCGGCAAAACCTACTGCCTCGAAGACCAAACCATCCCCATCGTCACCCTCCCCGACGGATTCCTTCCCCACGACTACGAATATATCGTGAAGGGCATTTGCCCCAAATGTCATAGATAAAGGCAAAAGAAAAAGGATGGCTCCTAATGGGGAACCATCCTTTTGCGTTGTGATAAGGGAATGTGTGGCAAATTTGCCTGTCAGCACTTGATGTTCAGTTCCTTGATGATGGCAGAGATTTTCTCCATCGTGGAGATGCGGGAGGGCACAAGGGGAAGGCGGAGTTCGTTTTCGATGAGTCCCATCGAGTTGAGCATTGCCTTGACGCCTGCAGGATTGCCATCGACGAAAAGGAGTTTGAAGAGTTCTGTGAACTTGTGATGAATCGTCAATGCGTTGGAATAATCGCCATTGAGAGCCAGACGAACCATGCGGCTAAATTCTTTTGGCAGTGCATTGCCAATGACCGAGATGACACCTACGGCTCCGAGTGTGATAAGAGGGAACGTGATGCCATCATCACCTGAAATCACGTCGAAATTGGCGGGCTTATTCTTGATGATGTCGTCAATCTGTGTGAAATTGCCGGATGCCTCCTTGATGGCAACGATGTTTTCACAGTCATTGGCAAGGCGAAGCGTAGTTTCGGCGGTCATGTTGACGCCTACACGTCCTGGCACATTGTAGAGGACAACGGAGAGGTTGCGAGTTTCTGCGGCTGCCGAAATAGCCTTGAAGTGCTGATAGAGTCCTTCTTGAGAAGGTTTATTGTAATAAGGGCAAACCGAAAGTATTCCTTCGATACCCTGAAAATCACCCGTTTTAATCTGCTCCACAATGGCAGCCGTATTGTTGCCTCCACATCCCATCAGGATAGGCACTTGACCGTTTACTTTCTCAACCACCAGGTCTTTCACCTGCTGACGCTCTTTTGCCGACAGGGTTGGTGTCTCGGCTGTGGTGCCAAGCAAGCAGATAAAGTCTATTCCATTGGAAAGTTGGTAGTCGAGCAGGCGGCGTAAAGAAACAAAATCGACATCGCCGTCTTTGGTGAAAGGAGTAATGAGTGCAACGCCTAATCCTTTGAATTTATTATGTACCATATATATGATGAAAACGGTTTTACTTTGAATTTGGGTGCAAAGGTACGATTAAGTGCGTGAAAAAACAAATTTCTTTGCTCATTTCTGCTTTTCAGCGATGCCTAAGTGGGCAAGTTCGGAGTTTTTGAGTTTTCCGAACGTAAGTACCTCTGGCATACGCCACCCCCCCCTATGAGAATCCTGCGATATGAAAATCTTCCCTGCTAAATTTCTTCATCAGCAAGTCCGTTTCTCTTTCTGCATAGTCGCTCCATTGACTCACGGGCAGATTCTTCGGGAAATAACCATCATAGACTTTCTCAATCAAGTCAGGGGTCTTTCGACAGGCTATCTTGAAATAATGCAGGAACTGGTCAGTCTGTCCTAACTTCAGATAAGTCAACGATTTGGCGGCAGGAATGTTTTTGACGAAAGGGCTATTGCTGACCGATGACAACTGATCCACGGCATTCAGCACCTCCAAACCGAAATTGTCGAAGTTGTTCAGCACAAAAGTCAAGGCAATGTCGATGCCCGTCATAATCTGGTCTTCCGCCCACTGAAGTGCATAGGCGAAATTGCGTGATGACTCTTCGTAGCGCTCCAATGCCAAATTGTTGATGCCCAACATGAAAAAGGCTTCCGAGTAGCGAGGATAGACTTCGAGAATACGTTTGTTGGCGGTAATGCTCTCTTCAAAGTATTCGTTGCGGTGATAGAGGTCGCCGATGTCGGTGTACACTTTGACATAGAGGTCGTAAAAGTCTTCATAACGCTCCTCTTGTTCGTGCTTCTTCTTGGCAGAGAGTTTCTTCTTGGCATTCTTTGCCATCTCCTGCTCCATGTCAGCCCGCTGCTCCTCAAAAAAGTCGGAGAGCCATGAGAGTTGATAAAGTGCTTCCTCTTTGTCTCCGTCATGAAACAACGATTCCACGTAAGGAATAATCTGCACCACTTCACCGCCCCGTTCAAGATATTCCCTGAAAACAGGCTTGGCAGCACTTTTCTCGCCCAGAGCCGTGAGCGTGTGTGCTTTCGTCAGGAGCGTTTCAATGTCGTCCGCGTCAACCGCCAAGGCAAAGTCGCACGATTCCAATGCTTGTTCATAATTCTGCATCAAGAACTGTGCCAAAGCCAGGTTGGACCATCCGCGATGAAGATAAGGCTGTTCCTCCAACACTTGTGTCAGCACCTCGCACATGAGGTCTGCCAGTTCGTTCTCTCGACAGATGTCTGCCAATTGGATGTCGGGTTCGTATTTGCCCAACGGCTGAAATGTATCGATGTATTCACGAATCCAGCGACGCACCGCCTCTAGGTTCCAACCTTTTCCATCAGCATCCCATGCATCCCCACGCAACTCGACGAAAGAGGAGATGATGTGTATATAACATTCACGCCTCTGCTCTTCCGACGGATTTTCGCCATTGTCCTGCTGAATCCATTCACGCCAGATTCTTTCAGCCTCCGCAACATTGCCATACTTGGCATACTGAATTTGTGCCAACTGATACTTCACATCGGGATTGTCTTGGTCAAGTTCTGCCAATATCGCCTCCGCTTTGTCGTACTTCCGCTGAAAGATGAAGGTGGCACTCTTCACAATGAAAAGCACCTCCTCCTCGGGATGGATAGACAGCCCCATCTCGATTGCCTCCATCGCCTTTCCGGACTTGTCGATACTCAGGTAATAGTCCGCTATGTCGGCAAAGTCATCGGCATCGAGATAGACACTTTTTCCCTCCCTTTTTTCCTTCTCGTAGGAGTTCAGTATCTCTTTGAATTCGTCTGATTGAAAAAAGTCTTTTGCCATCAGCAAATATAGCAGTTACTTGTTAATCTTTTTCCACGCATCGGTCAATCCCACGGTGCGGTTAAAGACAAGGTGTTCAGGCGTGGAATCTGGATCCACGTTGTAGTAGCCAATACGCTGGAATTGCAAGTAGTCCATCGGTTTGCGAGGGGCGAGCCCCTTTTCCACGTATGCCATCTTGATTTCCAAACTATTAGGATTCAGGAATGGACGCATTGCTTCAATGCCACGCACGTCACCATGTTCCTTCGAATAGGCAGCCACTTCGTCACGTGGGTTCTCCACCATCCAGAGGCGGTCATAGTTGCGAACCTCGGCTTCGAGACAGTGATTGCAACTCACCCAGTGGATGGTCTTTCCCTTGATTTTCATATTGCTGTTCGCCTGTCCCGTCTTCGTATCAGGGATAAGGTTGGCATGAATCTCCGTGATGTTGCCGTCGGCATCTTTGCGGATGCACTCTTCAGGATTCTCCGAACATTCGATGATGTAAGAGTTCTTCAGACGCACCTGCTTGCCTGGACCCAGACGGAAGAACTTCTTGGGAGCATCTTCCATAAAGTCCTCTCGCTCTATCCAAAGTTCACGGCTGAACTCAATCTCGTGGGTACCGTCTGCCTCATTTTCCGGGTTGTTGATGGCTGTGTAAGTCTCCACTTCACCCTCTGGGAAATTGTCGATGACCAGTTTCACAGGGTTCACCACCGCACTCACTCGCTGTGCCCGCTTGTTGAGGTCATCACGCACGGCAGACTCGAAGAGCGACATCTGGTTGAGGGCATCAAACTTCGTGTAGCCAATCTTGTCAATGAAAGACAGGATGCCTTCAGGGCTGTAGCCACGACGGCGGAAACCGCAGATGGTCGGCATTCGTGGGTCGTCCCAACCGTTCACCACTCCCTCGTTTACCAAGATGAGCAGATTGCGCTTCGAGAGCAAGATGTGCGTAAGATTCAGTTTGTTGAACTCCGTCTGACGAGGACGGTTGTCGTCTATTGGATTGTCCGTACCGTCCACCTCCTTTGCCCAATCGACAAAGAGGTCATACAGCGGGCGGTGGCTGACAAACTCCAGCGTACACCACGAGTGGGTCACACCCTCCCAATAGTCGCACTGTCCGTGGGTGAAGTCATACATCGGGTAGGCATTCCATTTGTGACCAGTACGG
>CALAVF010000458.1 GCA_937892315.1 uncultured Prevotellaceae bacterium
GGCTGTGGCACGGGCTGTGCATGAGCATGGCGGGCACGGGATGGGGGTGGTGCCGCAGATTCTGGCGCAGCGGAACCGTGTGAGTGAGTATATCGACACGACGGTTCACACGGCAGACCTGAATGACCGCAAGCAGATGCTGATTGAGCAGTCGGACATCATCGTGGTGTTGCCTGGCAGTGTGGGCACGCTGGACGAGGTGTTCACGGTGATGGCTGCCAACACGATTGGCATTCACGAGAAGCGGCTGGTGTTCTGGAATATCCATGGCTTTTGGGATGACCTTTTCCGCCTCTTTGAGGGGCTGGAGCAGCGTGGTGCCATCAATAAGCCGATGAACGAACTGATGGACAGGGCTGATACTTTGGAAGAGTTGATTGAGGTAATTCGTAATGCATAATTCATTATTTACAATTTACAATTTACAATTGGAGTATTAATGGCAAGAATTGTCAAATTGTAAATCGTCCAATTGTCAAATTAACTATGGAGCGAATCTTTTTAGTGCTGACTGTGGTGTGGCTGTCTGCTGTGGGTGGACGTGCTCAGCAGAACGGCGAACTGTGGCCCGATGTGGGCGGTAAGCACATCAATGCGCATGGTGGCAACATCATTCGGTATGGCGAAACGTATTATTGGTATGGCGAGAACCGCCCCTACCGTGGTTTCACTACGGAGGTAGGCGTGGAGGTCTATTCCAGCAAGGACTTGCGGGCGTGGACAGACGAGGGTGTGGCTCTGGCTGTGAGCGAGGAGGCTGGCAGCGACATTGAGCGTGGCTGCATCATGGAGCGGCCCAAGGTGCTCTACAATGCCAAGACGGGTAAGTTTGTGATGCTCTTCCACCTGGAGTTGAAGGGACGTGGCTACGAGGCGGCTCGCGTGGCGTTTGCCGTGAGCGACACCCCCACGGGGCCTTTCCGCTTTGTCCGTTCTACACGCATCAACGCCAATGTGTGGCCTTTCGACTACACCGCCAAGCAGCAGAAGGCGGCCATGAAGACGGACGCGAGCAAGTGGGAGAAATGGTGGACTCCCCAGTGGATGGGCGAGACGCAGAAGGGTATGTATCTGTGGCGCGACATGAAGGGCGGACAGATGTCACGCGATATGACGGTGTATGTTGATGATGACGGACGGGCGTACCATATCACATCGTCGCAGGAGAACCTGACACTGCTCGTGTCGGAACTGACGGACGATTACCTGGACTTCACGGGCAAATACAACCAGATTGCGCCGGGTGGACAGAACGAGGCTCCTTGCATCTTCAAGCGCAACGGCGTGTATTGGCTGATTTGCAGTGGCTGCACAGGTTGGGAACCCAACGAGGCGCGGATGTTCAGGAGCGAAAGCATCTGGGGGCCTTGGACTCAGTTGCCTTCCCCCTTCGTGGGCGAGGGCGGCTATCATGGCTTTGCTGCGAACAAGACCTTTGGTGCGCAGGGTACGTATATATTCAGGAAAAATGAAGAGGCGGGGACTCCATACGTCTTCATGGCTGACATCTGGAATCCCCGCCACTTGTCGGAGAGTCTGCACCTGTGGCTGCCTATCGGTTTTGAGGCTGACGGTCGGCCTGTGATTCGGTGGCAACAGCAAGTGCCTGATTGATGTTGGAACAGATGTTTTCTGCGCCCAGCAGTTTCTGGAAGCCGTTCTTCAGCAGGACGGCTTCCACTTTTTCGTTTACGCCAGAGAGAATGACGCGGATGCCGCCCCGGTGCGACATTTCGATGAGGTTCTGCAGGTTGTGCATACCAGTGGAGTCGATGAAGGGCACCTTTCTCATGCGGATGATGCGCACCTGTGGACGTTCCTTCATGCGGCTAATCATGTCTTCAAACTTGCTCGCCATACCGAAGAAGTAGGGTCCGTTGATTTCATAGACCTGCACGCCAGTGGGGATGGTGAGGTGCTCCATGTTGGGATTGTTGATGTCCTCGGCATTGGGGTCGATGTCATCGTGGTCGGTGAGCACACTGACCTGCGTGGTTTCGGCCATGCGTCGCATACAGAGAAGACAGGCAAGGATGAGGCCCACCTCGATGGCGATGGTGAGGTCGAAGATGACGGTGAGAATGAAAGTGAGCCACAGCACGAAGGTGTCGCTCTTGGGGTTGTGCATCATCTCACGGACGGTACGCCAACCGCTCATGTTGTAACTGACCACGACGAGCACACCGGCAAGGCAAGCCATGGGGATGTACTTGGCGTAGGGCATGAGGAAGAAGTATATCAAAAGGAGGACAACGGCATGGATGATGCCTGCCACGGGGGTCTTGCCGCCGTTGTTGATGTTGGTCATGGTGCGGGCAATGGCACCAGTGGCAGGGATGCCGCCGAAGATGGGCGAGAGCACGTTGGCGATGCCTTGACCGATAAGTTCTTGGTTGGAATCGTGCTTCTTGCCGATGATACCGTCAGCCACGGTGGCAGAGAGCAGGCTCTCGATGGCACCCAGCACGGCAATGGTGATGGCAGGAGAGATGAGCCCCTTGATGCTCTCCCAGTTGAGAACGGGGATGTCGGCTTCGGGCACAGAAGGGTTGATGTCGAAGCGGTCGCCAATGGTATCGACATGGATGCCGAAGTAGTTTGTCATGATGACGCCTGCAATGGTCATGACGATGATGGCAACCAGGGAGCCTGGCACTTTCTTGCTGATGAAGGGGGTACAGGCAATGATGGCCACGGAGAGAATGCCGACAATGGCTGTGGCGAGGTCGATGGTGGAGAAGTTCTGGACGTAGCAAATCCACTTCTCAATGAAGTCGGCAGGGACGACACCCTCGATGTGAAGTCCCAAGAGGTCTTTAATCTGGGTGGAGAAGATGGTGAGGGCAATACCGCTGGTGAAGCCTACGATGATGGGGTAGGGAATGTAGCGGATGATGGTGCCGAGTCGGAGCACGCCGAGCAGGATGAGGAAGAGTCCTGCCAGAACGGTGGCGATGGCAAGCCCTGTGAGTCCGTACTGCTGGATGATGCCATAGATGATGATGATGAAGGCACCTGTAGGGCCGCCTATCTGCACACGGCTGCCACCGAAGAGACTGATGGCGAGGCCGGCAATGATGGCGGTGAGGATGCCTTTTTCGGGCGAAACGCCAGAGGCGATACCGAAGGCGATGGCAAGCGGGAGGGCGACGATGCCCACAATGATACCTGCCATGAGGTCGGCAGTGAACTTCTGTTTGTTGTAGTTTTTGAGCGAGTAATACAACTCGGGTTTAGAAAGATGGAATTTCTTCATTTCTTAATCAATGCTCTGAATATAAACCAAATATGTTGTGCAACAGTGGGCAAAAAGCCATAGTGCTTTGCCATGATGCGGAAACGCTCTTTGAGGGATGCCTTGTGGTTGGCGGTGGTCATGCCTTCGCTCAGGTAGTCGGCAAGAGGCTCGTGCACATAGATGTTCCTCATGCCCCGACTTTCGCCCTCCTTCATGCAGCGGATGCACCAGTCGAAGTCGGCGGAAAAACGGTAGGTCAAATCGTATGGAAGGGCGATTTGACGATTGATGTAGAAGGCTTGGTGGCAGACGAGCATTCCGTCCTTGAAGGAACGCCAAGTGAGGTGTTCGGGCGGAGTGAGACGGCGGTTGCGAAGGAAGGTGCCGTTGTTGTCCACGATGTGGGTGTCGCCATAGAGGACTCCGACGGGGGAACCGTCGGACGCTGCCGCAATCTTTGCGAGGGTGTCCTTGCTGTGGAGTTTGTCGCCTGCGTTGAGGAAGCAGAGGAAGTCGCCGGTGGCGAGTTTCAAGGCTTTGTTCATGGCATCGTACAGCCCCTTGTCGGGTTCGCTGACGACGATGGTGTTGTATCTTTGGGCAATCTCCACCGTCTTGTCCTTCGATGCTCCGTCCATGACGATGTGCTCGATGTCCGTGTATGTCTGCTCTGCCACGCTTTGCAGGGTGCGTTCGATGGTCGCCTCAGCGTTGTAGGTGACGGTGATGATGCTAACCTTCATAAACCTCGCTGTATTTCTTGGCTACGGCACTTTCGCTGTAGGCGGTGAGCACTTTCTGGCGGGCATGGCTGCTCAGGGCATCGTAGTCGGTGGTGAGTGTCCAGATGATGCCGTTGGCAAAGTCCTTGGCATCTTGATAGGTTGCCACATAGCCGTTCGATTGGTGGTCAATCATCTCGGGAATGCCCCCCACGTTGAAGCCGACACAAGGGATGCCACAAGCCAAGGATTCCATGATGGTGTTGGGCAGGTTGTCTTGCAGGGACGGCGTGACGTAGATATCGACGGCGTTGTAGAGTTGCACCATCTTCTCAGGGTCGCTGACATAGCGGATGGGGATGATGTCGAACGGAACTTGACTGCGAACGTTCTCTGCTTCGCCGCCCACGACCACCAGTTCCATCTGTTGGGCGAGTTGGGGATGGTCTTGCTTGATGATTTCCAATGCTTCGACCAGAAACTTGAAGCCTTTACGCTCGTCGGTGATACGTTGGCAACCGAAGAGCAGCAGGTGCTTGTCGAGGGGCAGGTTGAACGCTTGCCGTGCCTGCTGTTTGTTGACAGGACGGAACAGTTCCGTGTCGATGGCATTGGGGATGCTGACCACCTTTTGCCCTTGTGTGAGTTGGGAGGTTCGTGCCAGGTCTGCCATCCATTGGCTGCAACCGACAAACGTGAGTCGGGCATTGCTGTAGATACGTTGCTTCTGGAGGAACACGCGTTTGGCAAGGTCGCCAAACAGGTTGCTGTTCATCAGTTCGCAGTGGTGGCATTGGGTTTTGTACTTCTCGCAGGTGGCAGAATAGTGGCAGATGCCTGTGAAGTACCATTGGTCGTGCATGGTGATGACCACTTTCTTGCCTGAATGCATGATTTTCTGGATGTCAGACAGAGACAAGAAACCCTGATTGACCCAATGCAGGTGAATAACGTCGGAGCGTTGAAACTCCGTCAATCGGGTGATGTCGGTGCCCGTGTTGGCAAGATCCACTTGGAAGAGATTCTTGCGGCTGAACTGGTTGGCGACGAAGATGCAGAGCCGTTCCCACAGGAATTTCAGCGGCTGTGTCCAATTGTGACCCACCGAAAGCACTGTGAGGTGGTCGGTCTGCTTGTCACGTACCAACATTTTTGCCTTGACACCATTTTTTTTCAAGGCTTCCATCAGTCGGTTGGCAGCAATGGCTGCCCCGCCAATCCGTTCGGATGTGTTGACAATTAGTACTCTCATGTCTCTTTCTTGGTTGCAAAGGTACGCTTTTTCGCCCACATAGAAGCATTTTTCGCCATTTTCTTCATCTTTTGTTTGGTAGTTCGTCACAAAACCCTTACCTTTGTATCGCTTTTCATAACGAACATACTGCTTCAGTAGCTCAGTTGGTTAGAGCACATGACTGTTAATCATGGGGTCGTTGGTTCAAGCCCATCCTGAAGCGCAAAAAGGCTCGCACTTAGTGAGCCTTTTTGTTTTTATCCCTTCTTCCAGAAACTTCGAGTGAAGAGGAGCATGATGGGGAAGATTTCGAGACGACCGATGAGCATGAGGAAGGAGCAGGTGTATTTGGCAATGGGACTGAGAATCGCCCAGGAGTGGACGGGACCATAGTAGCCCATGCCAGGACCTACGTTGCTGATGCTCGACATGGCGATGCCGAAAGCCTCGTAATAGTCGAAATTGGGGTGTACGTCGTTGGGATTGACGCCGCTGAGTGCCAAGATGAAGGCACCGAGGAAGAGGGAGCAGATGAAGAGTGCCACAAAGCCCATGAGGGTCTGCACGATGCTGGTGGGCACAATGTTGCCGTTGAGACGCACGGGGGTGACAGCCCGCGGGTGAAGAATGCGGGTGAACTCGTTCCTCAACACGCGGTAGATGATGCTGAGACGCACACATTTGAAACCACCGCTGGTGCTGCCCGAGCAGGCTCCTGCAAACATGACGAACAGGAGCACAGGCATGAGTTGCACAGGCCAAAGGGTGTAGTCGAAAGTGGCAAGTCCTGTCGTTGTTTGCAGGGAGATGACGGTGAAGAGCCCTTGACGCAATGCCAGTTCCACATCATGTAGTGGGTCTTGCAACATTAGTGTGATGGCACAAACCAACGATGCTCCGAAGGCAATGGTGAGGTAGGCACGAAGTTCAGCATCTCCGAAGAACTTTTTGACTTTCCCTTTCAGGATGGTATAATATATTAATGTGTAATTCATGCCCGACACGAGCATGAAGAAAATCAACACGTATTCGATGGCAGTTGAATGATAGAGGTCATTCAGCAAGTTGGAATGTGTGCCATAACCGCCTGTGGCTGTCGTGCATAAAGCATAGTTGACAGCATCGAAAGTGGACATTCCACACACCATCAGCGAAAGGATGCAGAGGATGGTGAGTGCCACATAGACACCGCCAATCCATCGGGCTGCCACCGAAATGCGGGGATGGATTTTGTTGTGGAGGGGACCTGTTGACTCGGCGGCAAAGAGTTTCACTTCGCCCACGCCGAATGCCGGCAAGATGGCAATGGTGAAGAACACGATGCCGATACCGCCAATCCATTGGGTGAGGCTACGCCAGAAGAGCAGACCTTTAGGCATGGAGTCGAGGTCGTCGATGACGGTGGCACCCGTGCTGGTGAAGCCAGACATGGTTTCGAAGAAGGCACCCGAAACGTCGGGGATGCTGCCATCGCAAAGGAAAGGGAACATGCCAATGATGGTGAAAAGCACCCACACCAGCGACACTACGATGTAACCATCCTTTCGTCCCATCTTCTTTCCTGCATTTCTGCCGACGATGACTCCCGTGGTGCCCAACAAGAGGGCCGCCAAGATGGAGAGCGAGAAGGCTTTGACACCCTCGCCGTATATCCAGGATACGGCTTGACACAGCAACAAAAGCCCTGCCTCGATGAAGAGGAGGAATCCCAAGACTTTTGCTATGAGCCGCCAGTTAATCATTTGAAGAATTTATCCAGTTTTCTTAGCGTGTTGCCGACACAGAAGACCACCACTTTATCGCCTGCTTGCAGTTGGGTTCGACCTTCCACCAGCATGGAGTGTCCGTCACGCGACATGCCGCCGATATTCACCCCGTGGGGGAAGCAGAGTTCCATGACCTTTTTCTTGGTCACTTGCGAGCCAGGCTTGACGATGAACTCCGCCACGTCGGCATTGCCGATGGTCAGCATCTTCACATTGTCCACGTCGCCTTTCAGCAGCATCCGGTAGATGTGGCTGGCAGCAATCATCTTCTTGTTGATGATGGTGCCGATGTCGAGGTCGTCCGCCATGTCGAAGTAGTCAAGGTTTTCCACTTGTGCAATGGTCTTGCGGATGCCTTTGCGGCGGGCAGCCACACAGGCAAGGATGTTCTGTTGGTCGTTGTCGGTCAGGGCGATGAGTGCTTCCATGCTGCCGTATCCCTCGTCGTTTAGCAAGTCCATGTCATAGCCCTCTCCCTCCAGAATCATCGTCTGGGGCGACACGAGGGCTTGCAGTTCTTCCGTGCGTTTCCTGTCTGGTTCGATGATTTTCACGCTGTCGTGAATGGACTCCAGTTTCCAACTGGCACGCACCGCCAGTTTGCCGCCGCCAATGAGGAGGCTGTTCTTCACGGCAGGGTAGTCGTCCTTGCCCGTCAGGTGGCGGATCACGGCAAGGTTCTCTTTGGTGGTCATGAAAAACACCAGGTCGCGCGGCAGAATCTTCTCGTCGCCGTGCGGACTCACCGTCTCTCCGTCACGCTTGATTGCCACCACGTGGAAGTTGTGTCCGTGAGCCATACCGATTTCCTTCAGCGTATGTCCCACCAACTGATTGTCCTTGTTGCTGATTTCCTTTTCGTAGATGGGGTTGGCATCGTGCATCTTCACACTCAAGAGGAGCAGTTCGCCCCCGTTGAACTCCCACAACTGGCGTACCCAACTGTAGCGTGAACTGGCGGCAATGTCTTGGGCAGCCAGCAGTTCGGGGTAGATGAGCGATTCGATGCCCATGTTCTTGAAGAAGTCCAGATTCTCGGGCTTCATGTATTCGTAGTTGTCCACACGAGCCACCGTCTTCTTCGCTCCCAGTTGTTTGGCAAGCATCGCACAGGCGAGGTTTTCGCTTTCGTGAGGTGTGACAGCGATGAACAGGTCGGCACGATTGACCCCCGCATCCTTCAATCCCTGAATGGATGTGGGTTGCTTGACCAAGGTCATGATGTCCAGTTCGTTGCCCAGACGAAAGAGTTTGCTTTCGTCGGCATCAATCAGCACGACGTCCTGATGGTCATTTGACAGCATTCGTGCCAAATGTGTGCCTACGGCTCCTGCACCTGCGATAATGATTTTCATCTTTACACCTCCCGAACTTACGAACTTAAAAACTTAAAAAAACTCACCAACTCACCAACTCCTCTCCAACTCTTTCGCTATGCTCTCTGCATCCATGCCGCATTGTTGATGCAATTCGGCAACCGTGCCGTGCATGACAAATCGGTTGGGGATGCCGATGCGTTTCACTTCCACTTGATAGCCGTGGTCGGCAAAGAATTCCAGCACCGCACTGCCCAACCCGCCAGAGATGACACCGTCCTCTACCGTCACCACCTTCTTGAAGTTCTTGCCCACTTCGTGCAGCATCTCTTCGTCGATGGGCTTGAGGAAACGCATGTCGTAGTGAGCGATGTGCAGCGGTGCAGACGGGTTGCTGTTGAGCGACCGCATTTCAGCAATGGAGATGCCTTTCTCTGCCTCTACGCCGATAGGACCGAGGCTCAACACCGCAATGTCCTTGCCGTCTTTCAGTTTTCTGCCCTTACCCACAGGCAACTCCTCGAACTCACATTTCCAATCCACCACATTGCCTCTGCCACGCGGATAGCGGATGACGAACACACCCTTGTCGGGCAGTTGGGCAGTGTACATCAACTTACGCAGTTCAGGCTCGTTGTAAGGCGAAGCGATGGTCAAGTTCGGAATTGGACGGAGGAAAGCGAGGTCGAACGCTCCGTGATGGGTGGAGCCGTCCTCGCCCACAATGCCGGCACGGTCGAGGCAAAGCACCATGTTCAGTCGCATGGTGGCGGCATCGTGGATGATATTGTCGTAGGCACGTTGCATGAACGACGAGTAGATGTTGCAGAACGGCATCATTCCGTCCTTTGCCATACCGCCGGAGAAGGTCACGGCATGTCCTTCTGCAATGCCCACATCAAACACACGGTCGGGCATGGCATTCATCATGATGTTCATCGAACAGCCGGTTGGCATGGCAGGGGTTACACCCACAATCTTCGGGTTCTGCTGTGCCAGTTCCAACAGCGTCTTGCCAAACACATCCTGAAACTTGGGTGGATGAGGCTTCCCGTCGTGAGACACGAGACGTTCACCCGATTCCATGTCGAACTTGCCGGGTGCGTGCCATACGGTGGCATCCTCCTCGGCAGGTGCGAAGCCGTTGCCTTTCTTCGTGTGGATATGCAGGATTTTTGGACCCTTCATGTCCTTGATGACTTGCAGAATACGCACCAGTTCCACCACGTCGTTGCCCTCGGCAGGACCGAAATAGCGGATGTCCATGCCTTCAAACATGTTCTTCTGGCGAGTCAGCACCGACTTCACGCTGTTGTTGAAACGAATGAGCCCCTTGCGGCGGTTCTCGTTCAGGATTCCCCAGTCGAACAGTTTCTGCGACACCTTGTAGCGGATGTTATTATAAGTGGTGTTGGTGGTCAGTTGCAGCAGATACTTTCTCATGCCACCCACGCTGCGGTCGATGGACATGTTGTTGTCATTCAGCACAATCAGCATGTCGTTGGGCGTGCTTGCCGCATTGTTGATGCCTTCAAACGCCAAACCTCCGCTCAGGGCACCGTCGCCAATCACAGCCACCACTTTTCGGTTTTCGCCCTTCAACTTGGCAGCAACAGCCATGCCGAGTGCGGCAGACACCGAATTGCTGGCGTGTCCGCAGCAGAACGTGTCATATTCGCTCTCGTCGGGATGAGGAAAAGGTTTGAGTCCGTTCAACTTACGGTTGGTGCAGAACAGGTCGCGGCGACCCGTCAAAATCTTGTGTCCGTAAGCCTGATGCCCCACGTCCCACACGATGCGGTCGTAGGGCGTATTGAACACGTAGTGGAGAGCCACGGTCAGTTCCACCACGCCAATGCTCGATGCCAAATGACCTGGATTGACCGACAATTCCTCAATGATGTCACGCCTCAACTCCTCACACACCTGTGGCAATTCCTCCACCTTCAGTTGGCGTAAGTCGGCAGGATAGTCAATCTTTGTCAGATATTTATAATCGTTATTATCTCCCATAAAGAATATAAAAGCGTGCAAAGGTAAGAAAATAAATTCATAATTCATCATTCATCATTCACAAATCATCATTCATCATTCATAATTAGCAAATAAATAAGTGAAAATTTGGAGTTTAGAGTTTCAGAGTTTTTAAGTTAAGGTTAAGTTGAAGCGACTAATAAAGAAAAATTAACGTAAAAAGGGGATGATGAAATCCCATTTTGTTCCTTTTGTTACCATTGATGGTTAATTTGTTTGTTTTTGTGTTAAAAAGCATACAATGTAAGAAAAAAGGCCGTAACTTTGCACCGCCTTTCAGAAAAGAGGGGAATCCGAAAACCTCCGAAAGACATCGTTTAAGGTTATATTTAAAAAGAGTAGGAACGTGTAAAAAGATTAAATTTAGGAAATTATGAAGAAAATGATTTTGGCTGCATTCGTTGCAGTAGCATCTCTCACAGCAAACGCACAGGTTTGGGTTGGTGGCGAAGTAGGTTTCAATACTTCTAAGACAACTCTCAATGGTACAGAACTCGCAAAGGAGAACAATGTAACAATCGCTCCTGAGATTGGTTACTCTATCAACGACAACTGGGACATCGCAGTGGCACTTGAGTATGCACATAGCGACGTGAAGGGTGGTGCAAACTCTAACGGTTTCTCTTTCAACCCATACGTTCGTTACACCTACCTGAAGAGCGGCAAGTTCTCTGCATTCGTTGATGGTGGTTTCGCATACGGTTATGTTCACACCAGCGGTGTGCAGGACAACACCAATATTTGGGAAATCGCTATCAAGCCAGGTATCGCATACGGTCTCAGCGACAAAGTGAGCCTCGTTGCTCATGTAGGTGACCTCGGTTGGCGTTTTGCAAAGACAGGCGATGTGAAGACGAACGCTTTCGACCTTCGTGTGACCAACGCCATCACTTTCGGTGCTTACGTTAATTTCTAATTGAGAGTCAAAGATAAAGTTCGATAGAACCCCAAAACTAAAGGGTCGGCAGATTTGCCGACCCTTTTTTGATGGATGTTAAGGATTGTCACTTCCGTCATCATCTCCCTCGCCACCTCCGTCGTCGGTGTTCGTTGCACGGAGTTTCAGCAAGTCGATGTCCATGACCTTGATGTTTCGGCGGATCCAATGAGTCATGAATTTTTTATTGTCAATTAATTTTGAGTAGTTATTCATGAATTTACCTTGTATATAAAAAATAATTTGGCTTGAATACACCTTTCAATTTGGCTTGAATACAAATAAGTGTAATCAAGCCAAATTGCTTTTTATAATCAAGCCAAATCAAAAAGTGTATTCAAGCCAAATTGTTCAACAATGACGAGGGAGCCTTGAAAATAGTGCTGAAACAGATGCTTTTCACGGACCTTTACGTTCCCAATTTCGATGCAAAGGTACGCACTCTTCAGAGGGCAGGAAAAAACGGCTACATGCGACTCCTCATGCAGTAGCCACAAATCAATATTCGCATTCAGACGGGCTACGCTGTCTGGTCTCGATCCGCCCAAGTGCCTCGCCTACATTCGCTACGCTGGTCAACCTACACGAGCCTCACGTCTTGGTATTCACTCGCCATACCAAGTACCCTGATTCTATGTTCGCTGTTCATAGAGCGTTGTTGGAATAAAACAAGAGCAACATGAAAAATGAATGAATGTTTGGAGGTATGGAAGAAAAAAGTGTGCCTTTGTCTGATTTTTCTTCAGGTGGGCAGATTTTTAATTATAAAAGTCAAAAACCAGATAAAAGTCGTGAAAAAGATGTCTAAATGTCACTTTTTGATTCACTTTGTGTCAGTATGTAGATAAAAAGCACTACTTTTGTACAGGCTATTCATTAAATACAACCTTACAACGAAAGGCTTTCAATATGACATTATTTGATAGGCAGACGCTGATAGAAGCAGTGCTCTATATCCTCAATGCAACGAAGGGTATCGACTTTTACCATGTGTTCAAGATTTTGTATTTTGCAGAGCAGAAACATCTGGTAAAGTGGGGCACACGTATTACGGCAGAAGAATTCCATGCGTATGACTATGGTCCTGTGCCGTCAAATCTGTATGGTGCGGTGAGGACAAAACGAATTGGAACATCTGGAGCAGGTAGGGCAAGGCAGCAATTCTCCCACATGTTCAATGATGCCATATCTTTTGCTGGCGAGGATGCCCCCAATGTGCTGTTGGCGAGGCGAAATGCTAATTTGGACTATCTTTCGGAGTCAGATATACAATGCTTAGATGACTCCATCAAGGAGAATGCCCATTTGACTTTTAGCCAGTTAAAGGAAAAATCCCATGATAGTGCATGGCATGAGGCATACGACAATAAAGGAACGGAGGGTGACTTGATGAATCCTCTTTCCATCGCTCGTGCCGCAGGTGCCAGTGACGATATGATTGAGTACATTTCGGAACAAATGGACGATTTGGTATTGGCGTGATGGAGATAACGGGGGAACAACTCAAAAAATTGGTTACGAACACCGTCGAAGTTGGTGATGTCTATCGGGTAAAAATGACGGTGAAAGACGGTGTCACTCCCAAAGACGGTGACGACTCACGCAACAAATTTTTTGTTGTTCTTGGCTTTGATGACCAAGGAACCATCTATGGAGGAGTCATTATCAATTCTAAAATCAATCAGAACGTGTCACAATCGGTGAAAGATTACCACATGCCTATATCGTGTGAAAAGTACAAGTTCCTTGACCACGACTCTTTTGTCAATTGTGCCAATCTGAAAACCAAACCGCTGTCTGATTTTGTGGGTTCTCCGAAGTTGGGAACGGTTGATGATGATGACGTGGAACTGATAAAGGAGACAATCAAAAACAGTCCAAATGAAAAGAAAGCAAAACTGAAGCAATTCGGTCTCCTGTCATAAATGAGAACTTTTATCAGACTGCATGGAAAGGGTGTCTATTTTTGGTTTTCACCGAATAAATCCACATATTTATTTTTTATTTGCCTGTTACCTCATTGCCTAACTTTTCGCTGAACTTTTTCACCCATCGCCAGATGGTGGCGTGGGAGAAGTTGGTGAGGTTTTCGATTTGCGAGTTGGAGAGCCCGATACGCATCAGGTAGCAGACCTGCATCTGGGATTCGCTGAGTTTCCCCAACTTCTGCACCAGCACATCCCGATACGTGGGGTGCAGTTCATCCACCGCCCGGTAGAGTTGCCGCCAGTCTGCTGAGGTCATCTTGCGTTTTCCCTCCGACGACATCCGGATGGCACGCACCAACTCCTCTGCCGTGGTTTCCAATTCAGCCTGGTGCAGCAATTTCATGAAAGTCCGATTCTGTTCTATCTTGTCAGTCAGCATGGCTTCTTTCCGTTTCAGTTCCTCATTGTAGTGTGCCAGTTCCTCGTTCACAAGACCCAAATCCTCCTTTGTCTTCTCCAGCGACTCGCTTGCGTCCTTCAGTTCCGCCTCTTTCTGTGTCACCTCATCTTCCAGCATCTGCTTGTCCCGCTTCATACGAGTCAATTCGTTTTGTGCCGCCAGCAGAGCCTTCAATTGCCGGTTTCTTCTGTACACGGACAGCAGGATGAGTGCCAGGATGACGATGGCAGAGAGCAGGGAGCAGCCAATCAGCAGATTGCGGTACCGCTCCTTTCCCTCCTTCGCCTTTCGTTCCTCCTCCATGTTCTTGTGATACTGGTATTCATTGTTCACCGTCGCCGCCAGTTCTTGCCGCTCCCCCAAATTCAGTGAATCGCTGACTTGAACGAAGAGATGGGCGTATCGGTTGGCTTGGGGAACATCGCCCTGTTCATCATGCAAGAGGAACAGCAACTTGGAGGCATCATACATTCCGACGAGATTTGTGCTGTCTTGAAGGATTTTTTGATAGCAGGCGATGGCAGAATCCATCTGCCGGGTCAAGGTGTAGAACTCTCCCTTTGCCAAATAATAATCAGGCTCATCAAATGTCCAGTCCTTATATCCCATGATGATATCATCGCACTCTTGGGCTTCGGACGACATGCCGAAACGTGAGAAATGGTACAAAAGGGAACAGAGCACCTCTTGCTGTTCCGCAATAGGCTTTCCCTTGAACAGTCGGAGTGCGGAACGGAATGCTTCTTTTGCTTCATTGATGCTGTCAAGCCGTGTGAAGGAAGCACCTACATGGCTCATTGCCGAAGCATCTAACTGATGTCGTGCTTTCAGCAAACGACATTCCTCTTTTGCCATCGGCAAGGCATGCTGATAATCCTGCACCCTGTAAAATAAGTAACTCAAATTGGAAAACGTATTTGTCAATAGCATGGAATCACACTTTGCCATATTAGTCCCGATTTCAAGAGCCTTTAGAAAATGCTTCAAAGCCCGCGGTGTATCATGCAAATCGCGATAGACACTGCCGGCATAATAGTGTACTTCTTGCTTGTCTTTTTCGCTTCCATGTTCTTCGAAATATGCCACTAAATCCTTAACCATCATATCAGAAGTCGGAAGCACATCTGCCTTGTCATGCAGACGGACATCCAACAAATCGTATTTCTTTTGCAAATATTCCGATTCTGTTCTTACACTCAACTTGATGGAATCCAGCATCTCCATCGCCAAAACAGGATTGCTGTTCCCCACTTGTTTAATCTGTTCCATCTTGTCAAGAAGATTCACTTCCTCACAAGCAAAGCACAGTAGCAACGAAAGGCATAATATAAGACTGCTTTTTTTCATTTCTCATATAGTTTTTGTTCCGAGATGGGTGCAAAGTTATGTACTTCGGCTCAAATGGACAAACTTTTTTGCCCTAAATCCGTTTCAAGTCGTTTCAAAATTTGTTTCATTCTCTAAAAAGAGGATATAATTGAAGTCGTGGTTGTATTACATCATATTCAATTGATTTACATTCTTTTAAAGGGTCTGAACTCTATTTTTAACATTTCAGTGAAACGCATTGAAATGAAATTTGTATGGTAAATCAGAAAACTTACTATAACTTTGTGGCAAATTTTATACAACTTAAAAAACAAAAAAATAGGATGAAAATAATGAAATTTGTGCTGCTCATAGCAGCGATGTGTGTTCAAACAATTGCATTTGCAGAAGACCCAACCCCTGTTCCATTGACACCAGGTCCTGGAGGACCGATATTGGGAGGTCATGGTGGTCCTCATAAGTCCCCTGCTCAACCGTCTATTTGTCCTATCGACGTTTATTTGAACGAAACCGAAGGTACACTCGACTTTGTTTTGTTAGATAATGTAGATGCTATCACCTATTACATCTACGACGAAGAAGGTGAAATGTTGCAGACCGAAGTTGCTGTGCCCGATGATGAACATTTGAGCGTTAGCATTGACACTCTGAATGCAGGAACATACTGCTTACAAATTGTGGTTAATGGAAATTCATATAGTGGAACTTTTATTTTGTATTGATTCAAATAGTGTATTTATGCACCCTATTGTCTGACAATGTCCATTTGGCAATTAACATTGATGCATGGAATACAGAAATGTAATGTATATATTCTGTGTTGGCGATGTCTTTATATTATGGTTCTATATTATATTCGCAACCACTTTAAGTTTATAAGTAAAAGAAAGAATGAGCAAGATTAACTTTTGATTTATTTGTATTATGAAGGTAAATGTTTTATCAGCAATTATTAGCATTTCATTGTGCTTGTTAACAGGGGAGAGTTATGCACAGGATTTGATACGTAAAGATGGGAAGGTGTATATTGAAGATTCTAAGCACATAAATAAGTTGTGGGAAGTTGATACGACCTCTGTCATGGTAAGCATTGATACAACTCTCGTTCAATCTGGTATCCTTTCCAAAGTCAATACATTAGGTTTTACGATGGTACATGTGCCTCAAGATGTTCGTCTTGAACAGTTTATGGATTCGTTGAAAAAGTTGCCTTATGTAAAATTCGTTGAGCATAATGTATATGGTGAATACACGGACAATAGTGATCCATATGCAAGTGACCAATGGTATTATTGGGATTATGATTTTTACAATATTTCTGACACTATACAACAAAAATCGAAAGATTTTATGTATTTTTGCAGTCAGGATATTAAAAATGGAAAAAAAGTATATCGGACAACGACAAAAAGTCATCAGCCTATTCTCTGGAGCTGGTGGTCTGGATATTGGCTTCGAAAATGCAGGCTTTGAGGTGGTTGTGGCTGTAGAGATAGACCCCTCATGTTGTGATACCTTACATGCCAATAAGCCGAATATGCCCATCATTAACAAAAGTGTAACAGATGTTACCGGGCAAGAGATATTGGATATCGCAGGTTTGAAAGTCGGTGAAGCAGCACTTGTAATCGGTGGCCCTCCATGTCAAAGTTTCAGTTTGGCTGGGCTACGCAAAGGCTTAGATGACGAACGTGGCCGATTGCTATTTGAGTACGTCCGAATTGTCAGAGAAACATTGCCCAAAGCCTTTGTATTGGAGAATGTGAAAGGTCTGACGAACTGGGATCATGGTGGGGCGATGAAGTTACTCATTGACGAACTGAATAAACCCGTAGAATATAATGGACAAATTTATCAATATAATATCGGGGTCCCGCAGGTCCTGAATGCTGTCGATTATGGTGTTCCACAGAATCGTGAAAGGCTTATCATTGTGGGAAATCGTTTGGGTAAGTCCTTTTTGTACCCAGCACCACATGTCTTTGAACCGAAAAAAACCGTTTGGGATGCTATTGGAAATTTGCCAGAGCCAGAAGGACCTTCGGAAACAGCCTTAAGAGTTGCCGGAACTATACAGGAAAGGAGAAACAAATATGGTTACTAGACATATACCCAATCACCAAGTAACTGCACACTCACCATCGACATTGGAGAAAATCAAGAAAGTAACCATCGGTGGGAAACTATCTGAAGTTGAGCAGACATTTGGTTCGACTTACAGACGTCTTGACCCGTCAAAACCATCACCAACAGTGACACGAAGTGGCTACCGTGACTTCATCCATCCGTATGAAGACCGCATGCTGACAGTACGTGAGTTGGCCTGTTTGCAAACATTTCCCATTGACTGGGTATTCAAAGGGGTCAGGCTCGATTCTTACAGTTCAAAACGTAAGACTACAATGACACAATTCGGACAAGTCGGAAATGCGGTCCCCCCGAAACTCGCCGAAGCGATAGCCACAGAAGTAATGAAACAATTTTTTGAAGAATAGTTTATGCCTAAAGTACCTGAATCAGTCGTGAAAGAGAGTTATTTCCTTCGTGCGACTTTTAGCTATAACAGATTGCGCTCTGAAGGATATTTCGACCTGTTTGTAAAAATTCGCAAACTCGCTCGCATAGAAGGAGAAAAACTTAGTTGGGAATTGAAAAATGACTGGGGAATAAGTACGGATGCATGGAACATACTCCAACTCAACAAGATCCAACCGATGCTTGTTTTTCTGCATCCGAAAGTACTGCAATTAGATCCGTCCGTCTTGAAATATTACCGTTCAGTGGCTTTAATACCACAGAAGGGCATGAAAGCACTATCCAGTGTTTCAAGTATAAACGACATCGAAGACGGTAAGATTAAAGCTGGCCACCTCTCACAAAAACAGATTGAGAGGTTGGTCAAATCCATTAACGAAGCTGTATCACTCGTAATTGCCTTAGCATCCGACATCAATGAAAATAAAATTGAAGGTATGATGTACGCTACAGCAGGTGTAAAGATTGACGGGGCGTGGAGAACAAAAATTGGAGTGGAAGGTGAACGTGTCATTAGGAAAATCATTTTTAATGAATTATTTACACACAAAGAGATTTCATCAGTTGAAAACAAGAAAGGCATACTGAGCGAAATAACAAAATGGAAAAATACCACAGATGTAGATGAAATAAAAGTACTACATATGATTAATGGCTACTCCATTTTGTTCTCATCCGAACCAGATGTTACGATATTCGACCCATCTGGTTCCATTGTTGGAGTTATCGAAATCAAGTCTGGACTTGACCCTGCTGGCGCGTTAGAGCGCTTGGGAGCCATGTTTAAGTCGTTCGAGAATACACTTGCTGAATATCCTGATGCTGTTACAATTTTAGTTGCATCGTGTATTACTGATGAAGTAGATAAACGGCTGAATTCCTCAATGACCGTTCGTCAAAGGTATCTCACAACAGATATCACATCGAGTGAACCAGAGAAACGGAAATTTGTGAACCGCTTACGAACAATAATGCACTTAACAGGTAAAAAGTAAATATCCATCCGATGAAAAAAAACCTCGACACAATCTGCCTGCACGGCGGATGGAAACCCACAAAGGGCGAACCGCAGCAACTGCCCATCTACCAGAGTACGACCTTCCGCTAC